>NZ_JBEXPT010000118.1:0-19947 GCF_040612195.1 Streptomyces sp. NPDC006450
CAGCTCCCGCAGCCGCTCGAGAAGGGTGTCACCGGAGATCACCCGGCCACGCTACCGGAGCGGCTCCCGGCCGCGGGAGCCGCTGTGCCGTGTGCCTGCCCGGCCCGTGCGCCGTGCCTTGACGTCCCGCGCGCGGGCGCTCGGCCGTGCGCCCGACGGCACGGGACCCGCCCGGTGCCGTCGGTGAGGCCTCACCCGGTCGGGTCAAGCGCGGGCGGGTGACCGGCGCGAATGGCCCAGCATCGGGACACCGGAGAGGCCGTGCATCGGATGAGATGCCTAACGTCGCTGACAGACACATCGGTGCGCGCGGCTTGTGGAGGTGTCATGTCCCGTCGAGGCAGCCTGCTGGCGGGCGTCTGCGCGACTGCGGTCGCCGTCGGCCTGCTCCTGACCGGGTGCGCCCGGGGCGCCCTGACCACGTCGCCGCGGCAGGGCTCCGGCAGCAGTGCCGGGAGCGGGGTCGCCGTGGGCGCCTACCTGCACTACGGATCGCCCGGCGTCGAGCGGATGCAGGAGCTCTCGCGCTGGCTCCGGGGTACCGAGCTGCGCGCCGGGCACACCTATCTGCCGGGCGACACCTGGGCGAACATCGAGGGGGCACCCGATTCCCTGCGGAGCTGGGCGCGGTGGCGCAACGCGAGAGCCGACCGGCTGTTCGTCCTGAACGTGCCCATGCAGGAGCGCAACGAGGCCGGCCTCCCCGACGCCCGAGTCGCCGAGCTGATCCGCACCGGTGCGCGGGGCACGTACGACCACCACTTCCGGCGGCTCGCCCAGCGGCTGGTCGACCTCGACGTGCCGGACACGGTGATCGTGCTCGGCTGGGAGATGAACGGCTTCAACTACACCCACCGGTGCCGGCCCGACCCCGAGAACTGGAAGAAGTACTGGCGGCGCATCGTGGCCGCCATGCGCTCCGTGGAGGGGCAGGAATTCCGTTTCGACTTCGCCCCCAACCGTGGCGGTGACGCGATCGCGTGGACCCGGTGCTACCCGGGCGACGACGTGGTCGACGTCGTCGGGATGGACTCGTACGACCAGGAACCCGGCCGGACCTTCGACGAGCAGGTCGCCCAGCCCTACGGACTGCAGCACCAGGTCGACTTCGCCAGGGCCCACGGCAAGCAGACCTCGTACCCCGAGTGGGGGCTGTTCCGGCACGGCGACAACCCCGAGTACGTGCGGCGCATGCTGGGGTGGATCGAGGAACACAGGCCGCTGTACCACAGCATCACGGACTACTGCCCGCACGGCGTGTGGCAGTGCGGGCAGAATCCACGCTCCTCACGGGTGTTCCGGGACTTCCTCTCCGGTGGGCGCGGTGGGCCCGGTGGGCAGAGCCGTCGCTCCGACCCGGCGGACAAGTTCCGGGCCGGGGAAGGGGATTCGGGCTAGCCGGTGCCTGCCACTCGGCCGGAGCTACCCGGCCCGTGCCACCAGGTGCGTCGTGAACCAGTCCCGGGCGAGGCCGGCCACTTCGTCCAGCGCTCCCGGCTCCTCGAAGAGATGGGTGGCGCCGGGGACGACGACGAGCCGGTTCTCGCAGCGCAGCTCCCGCCGGGCGTGTTCGTTGAGGTCGAGCACCGTCGTGTCGCGGCCGCCCACGATGAGGAGCGTGGGTGCCCGTACGTCGGCGAGCCAGGGTCCGGCGAGGTCGGGACGGCCACCGCGGGAGACCACGGCGCCGATGTCCGCGTCGGCGGACGCGGCGGCCCGCAACGCCGCCGCGGCTCCGGTGCTCGCGCCGAAGTAGCCGATCGGGGCGGACCGGAGGCGCCGCAGCCAGTGGGTGGCGTCCGCCAGCCTCCGGCCGAGGGTTTCGATGTCGAAGACGTTCGCGCGTTCGTTCTCCTCCGCCGCTGTGAGCAGGTCGAAGAGCAGGGTGCCCAGGCCCGCACGGTTCAGGGCCGCTGCCACCGACCGGTTGCGCGGGCTGAGGCGGCTGCTCCCCGAACCGTGGGCGAACATCACGACCGGCCCCGCCCCCTCCGGCAGCGTGAGGTCCCCGGTGAGCCCGACTCCGCCCGCGTCCACAAGCACCTCGGTGGCCCGAGCGGCCCGATCAGGCCGACGCGCTACGGTGCGGCCGGCGGCCCGGGCCAGGAGGGCGACGACCTCTTCGTCGGGGGTCTGGGAGAAGTCCTGGTACCACTCGCCGACGGCGCGGAACGCTCGTGGCGTGGAGAGGCACACCACGTCGTCCGCCTCCGTGCGCAGCCGGGCGACCGCGTCCGGCGGCGCCACCGGAACGGCCAGTACCACCCGCGCCGCGCCCATGGCCCGTACGACCTGGCACGCGGCCACCGCCGTGGCGCCGGTCGCGATCCCGTCGTCCACCACGATCACGCTCCGGCCGTCGAGTGCCACGCGCGGACGGTCGGCGCGGAACCTTCGTCCCTGCCGTGCGAGCTCCGCCTCCTCGGCGTGCTCGACCGCCGCGAGGTCCTCCTGCGCAACCCGGCTGAGGCGGACGATGTCCTCGCTGATCACCCGGACGCCGCCCTCGCCGATGGCACCGAAACCCAGCTCCCGGTGGTGCGGGACCCCGAGCTTGCGGACCACGATCACATCGAGCGGGGCGTCCAGAGCCCGCGCCACCTGGAAGGCCACCGGAACTCCGCCCCGGGGCAGGCCCAGGACGACGGGGTCCTCCGCCTCCAGATGACGGAGCGCTTCGGCAAGACGCTGTCCCGCGTCCACGCGATCAGTGAACATCACGGTGGGTCACCCTCAGACACCAGGGGAGAGCCGGAAACCCTGTATGCACCTACTCCGAAAGAACCCCGTTTGCGGCTTCTTCGCAACTCGGGGACGGTCTGTCGTATGGAACGAATCGGAGCGGTCCTGATCGACATCGATGGCGTGCTCACGGTGTCCTGGAAGCCTCTGCCAGGCTCCGTAGAGGCCATGCGGCAGCTCCGCTCCGCAGGACTGCCCCTGGTGCTGGTCACCAACAACACTTCACGGACCCGCGCCTCGATCGCCGCGAAACTGGCCGGGGCGGGCTTCCCCGTCGGTGTCGACGACATCCTCACCGCACCCGCCGCCACCGCCGCGTACCTGCGCGAGCACTACCCGGGCGCGCGCTGCCTGCTGCTCAACACCGGTGACGTCCGTGACGATCTCGCGGGCGTGCCGCTCGTGGAGGACGCGGAACCGGAATCGGATGCGGAGGGTGCCGTCCCGGACGTCGTCGTCTTCGGCGGCGCGGGTGGAGCATTCGGCTACGAGGCCCTCAACCGGGCCTTCCGGCATCTGCAGCAGGGCGCCCGTCTCGTCGCCATGCACCGGAACCTGTACTGGCGCACGGCCGCCGGCCTCGACCTCGACACGGGAGCCTTCCTCCTGGGGCTGGAACGGGCCGCCCGGGTCGAGGCGGAGGTCACCGGAAAACCCGCGGAGGCGTTCTTCGCCGCGGCCCTCGCGCACGTGGGCGTCACCCCGTCCGAAGCGCTCATGGTGGGCGACGACATCGAATCCGACGTCCTGGCGGCCCAGCGCATCGGAATCACCGGCGTACTCGTCAAGACCGGCAAGTACCTGCCCGAGACGCACCGGGCCGCAGACGGCACGCCGGACCACGTCCTCGACTCCTTCGCGGACGTTCCCGCGCTGCTGGAACGGCTCGGGCGCCGGGAGGGACGCAAGGGGCGGTGATCCGGGCGGGCAGCCGTTGCCGCCTCCCGGCGTGGGCCGCGGCCGGTGCCGGTGCTACTGGAGCCGGGATATGTCGACCGAGTCGGCGGGCGCGGGGGGCTTGGCCGGGACGGGCTCGTCGAAGGCGGAGAAGGTCGCCTCGACCCGTTTGTCGGGCGCTTCGGTGCCCTGGACCCGCAGGAGGTACGGCTCGTCCTCCGTGGAGACCTGGTACGTGCCCGTCCGGTCGTCGTGCCGGCTCGTGACCGTGATGGCCGGACGGCCGTCGACGGTGGTCCGCGATCCCTTGGCCAGCTGTTCGTGCGCCGGTTTCGAGGAGAACTCCTTCTTGAAGAAGTCCAGGTCGCACAGTTCGGCGAAGTCCCGCAGCAGGGAGCTGTCCGTAGTGCCGTGCAGGTACCGCCCGTTGACGAGCGCGATCGCGTCGTCGGCCGCGAAGCCCGGTATCTGGGCCCGCAGGAGGGCATCGTCGAGCTTCATCCACACGTCGTCGCCGCGCTTGATGATGTCGGCCGTACCCGAGCCGCCCGGGGGCGTGACGCTGCCGACGCAGTTCCCCTGCACGTCGAAGCGGAGGTCCAGATCGGTGGTGCCCGACGTGTCGGTCACCTTGGCCGCCATGCGCATGGACGTCACGCCGGACATGGCCTCACGAGAGGCGTCCGCGATGGCTTGGGGGCTCTTGTCGGCGATGCCGTTGTCATCGGCCGCGGCGCCTCCCGCGCTCACGAGGATCAACGAGCAGACGGTTCCGGCGACCGTGCACCGGGCCGCGGCTGACCGGGGTGCGGACATCCGGCCTCACCTCCCTCTCGCCGCCTCCGGAAGGCACCCGGATGCACCACAAGGCCCCGGGACGGCATCCGCGAATGTCATGGCCTCCGACGCGGCCGTCACCTGATCAGCGTAGATCCGCCCTGCGGCGGGCGCAGTCCGGGCGTCTTCCGGAGGCCCCGGCGTCTTCCGGGAGGCCCCGGCAGCCTCCGAGGGGCAGGCTGTTCCCATGAGGTCACATCCTCGATCGCCTGATCGGCCAGGAGCGTCCCCGCGGCCCGGAGCGGGGGGTCACGGCGAGGTCCTGTTCACGCTCGCGCGGTGTGCGCCCTTCGCGATCGCGCTGGGCGTGCTGGTGATCGAGCTCTCGCCCGCACACGTGCTGGTCACCGGTCCCGTCCTCTGCACGACGCCGGCGCTGGCCGCGCTGACGATGGGCCCGGTGGGCACGCTGTCCGCGGCAGCCGTCGCGGTGGCCGTGAACGTGATCTCCGCGACCTACAACCAGTCGTGGGGAACCCAGACCCAGCTGATCATCGGCAACTTCCTGGGGCTGATCGTGGTGTCGGTCGCCAGTGTCATCCTGAGCAACGCGGTGCGCGCGCGCAGCCAGAGCGAGCTCGACCAGGTCCGGCGGATCGCCGTGGCGGCCCAGGAGGTCGTCCTGCGGCCCGTCCCCGAGCTCCTGGGCCCGGTACGGGCGGGCAGTCTGTGCCTCACGGCCGGGACGGGGGCCCTGGTCGGCGGCGATCTGTACGAGGCCGTGCAGACGCGCTACGGCGTCCGCCTGATCGTGGGGGACGTCCGCGGGAAGGGGCTGTCGGCCATACGCGCGGTCGCCGTGACCCTGGGCGCGTTCCGGGAGGCCGTGCACTACGAGGACGACGTGCAGGAGGTCATGAACCACTGCGCGGCCGCGCTGCGGCGAGAGGCCGCCGTGCCGGGGACCTACTCCCAGGCGGAGCTTCCCGAAGTCCTCATGGAGGGATTCACCACCGCGCTCATCGCCCAGGTACCGGACGAACACGTGGTGCTCCTGGTCAACCGCGGCCATCCGCCTCCACTGGTGCTGAGGGAGGGCAGGGTTCAGGCCCTGATGCCCGCCTCGCCAGAGCCCCCGCTCGGCCTCGAGGACCTCGTCGACGGTCCTCCGGCCGAGCCCGACAGCTACCCGTTCCTGCCAGGCGACCGGCTGCTGCTCTACACCGACGGCGTGATCGAAGCCCGCAACCGTGACGACGACTTCCTCCCTCTGCAGGAGACCATGGAGGCGATCCCCGAAAGCACCTCCCCGCAGGAGTTCCTGGACGCACTGCACCAGTCACTCATGCGCCACACCGGGAACCGCCTGACGGACGACGTGGCGATGATCCTCATCGACCGGTTCGCATGAAGCCGGCCAACCCCGTGCGCCCCGCCCGCCCGCGGTCCTGACCCTTCCCTTGCCGGCCGGCCCTGCGTAGTTTCGCCGCTGCCGGGCAGCACCGCCCGGCGGTGTCGACACTCGTCGCCGAGGGCAGGGTCTCTGGGAGCTGTACAGCCTGAACGGCATGCTGGCGGCCGAATTCTGCACCACCTGACAGCTGCCTGACAGTGCCTGACGGCCGCCCGCCGGCCGTCCGCCGAGGGCGGCTGGGAGACCCGGGGCGGCCAGAAGGGCTCCGTCGGTACGCGGAACTGTGCGGCACGGCATCGGCCCGCGCGCCCCCCCAGGGAAGGGCGGGCGAGGAACGTGGTGTCCGGCGCCTACCTCTCCGGTGCCGGCGGCGTCGCGGGGTCCGGGGGAGTGCGGAGCCAGCGCGCGGGAACCGGTTCGTGGGCCACCACGTACCCGACGGCGATGGCGAGGGTGACGACGAAGAAGAACATGATCAGCCAGGACAGCAGGACGAACACCGAGCCGAGGCTGCCGAACTGCTGCATGCTGCGGTCGACGGCATGGGGCATGTAGACCCGTGACCCGATCGTCAGGAGTTGCTGCCCGACGCCGGCCAGGACCGCCCCGGGCAGCAGCGGAAGCCACGGGATCCGGGCGCTGAGCAGCAGGCGCTGGGTCCACCACCACAGCAGGATTCCGCTGGCCACGGCGAAGGTGAAACCAGTGGCCCGGCTGGTGCCGAAGGCCGTCTGCACCAGCCCCTGGAACAGCAGGGCGACCAGCCAGACGGCCAGCCAGGCCAGCCACCTCCAGGCGGCGACCCGGACCTTGGACTTGGGCAGGTGCCAGGAGCGTTCGCACGTCTTCTGCAGGGCGCGGCTGCACGCGGTCGCCGACAGCAGCGTCACCACGACTCCCACGGTGCCCGTGCTCGCGGCGGCGGTGACGTCGTCGCCGGCGTACACCGCCCGTACCTGGTCCAGTGCGGCGTCCTGGAGCCCCAGTGTCGTACGGATGGACGAGACCAACTGGTCCTTGAGCCACTCGGGTGCGAGCGCCGCGATGACGAAGATGGCCGGTAGGGCGCCGAGGAAGGCCTGGGCGGCCAGCCTGGTCGCGCAATCCAGGACCCTCACGGTCGCGAGCTGCTGCAGGAGCCGGCTCAGGAGAGGGGTGTGCCGGCGCATCCAGCCGGGGACGGCGCGCAGGCGGGGTCCCGCCTCCGATCCAGGCACGGTGAGACTCCTCGGGGCCACGGTTCCCGGCGGCCACGACCGCCCTTCCCCGAGAACAATGACGCAGTTGCCCGTCTCCGGCATCTCCGCTCGCCCGTGGCGGCGTGGAAATCCTCCGGTCGCGTGCGAGGAGCGGTCTCGGCCCGGCCCTCTTCGGCGGCCTGAGCACTTGGCAGGTCACTGCCACCACCCCTGCGGAGCAGCAGCGAGCGGCCGCACCGCACGGCCGGCCCCGTACGAGAGCCGGCCGGCCCTCCCCCCGGAGCAGGGGGAGGGCCGGGACGGTTCGGGCGTCAGCTCGTGGGGAAGTTGTCGGCGCTGCGGATCCGGTCACGGATCCAGACGCCGGCCGGCTTCAGGGACGAAGTCCCGGTCCACGGGCCGTTGCTGTCGCAGGTGCCCTCCTTGAAGACGGCACCGCTGCGGTTGTCGTCGGAGAAGTTCCAGTTCGTCCAGCTGATCTTCTTGGCGGCCATCAGGTCCAGGTACTTCTGCGTCATGGTGAAGTCGTTGGCGCCCTCACCCGCGTAGTTCTGGGTGCCGAACTCGGTCACGAACACCGGTATACGGTCGGCCGCCCGGGACAGGGTGTCCAGGTACTCCTCGCGGTGCGAGTAGGCGTAGAAGTGGAAGGTGTACATGATGTTGGAGGCGTTGACCTGGTTGTTCACGACCTCGGTCTCGTTGGCGCCCTCCGAGACGCCGAACGAGGACCAGGCGCGCGTCCCGACCAGGACCGGAGCGTTGGAGTCGATCCCGCGGATCACGGGGATGATCTGCTCGGCGTAGGACTTCACCTTGGCCCAGGTCACCCCGCTGGGCTCGTTGGCGATTTCGTAGAGGACGTTGCTCTTGTCCTTGTGGCGGCCCGCGATGGCCGTGAAGAAGGTCTTGGCCTTGGCGAGGTTCGCGTTGGGGTCGCCCGGGTCGAGCATGTGCCAGTCGACGATCACGTACATGCCGCGGGCGGTGGCCTGCTCGATGAGCGAGTGGGCGAGGTCGGTGAACTTCTGCGGGTCGGTCTCGTAGCCGTCCTCCTGGACGTACGTGGAGACGCGCAGGATGTCGGCGTTCCAGTCCTTGGCGAGGGCGTCGAGCGAGCCGGAGGTGAGGCACTGGGCGTACCACTGGGTTCCGTGGGTGCTCATGCCGCGCAGTTGGACGGGCTTGCCGTACTGGTTGCAGAGCTTGGTGCCGCAGACCGTGAGCTGGCCGTTGATCGCGACCGGGGTGCTGCCCGTCGGGGGCGGAGTGGTGGCGGTGTCCACCACCAGGTGGTCGACGTTGGGCCCGCCGTTGGAGGTGGTGGCGGTGGCCCGGATGGTGTTCGCGCCCGCCTTGAGGTTCGCGGTCAGGGCGGTCGTGGCCCAACTGGTCCACGCACCGGTGCCGTTGAAGGCCTTGTTGGTGGCGACGGTCGTGCCGTTGACCGTCAGGGTCATGGGCCGGTTGGTGGTGGTGCCGTTGGCGTACCGGAGGGTGAGTCCGGCGCTGCCGGCGGCGGGCGCGTTCACCGTCCACTCGACGTAACTGCCGTTGACGTTGTCGTAGTTGACGAATCCGCTACCCGTGAATCCGGCGTGGTTGGATTCGACGAGGCCCTGTGAGACGCGGGCGTTCTCGGCCTCGTTGGTCACGGCGGCGGCCGCCGCGGGAGCGGGAGCGCCGGGGGTGGGGGCCGCGATGCCGGGGGCGCCGGCCAGGCCCACGAGCAGGCTGCCGGTGAGGGTTCCGGCGGCGGCGAGCGTGCGCAGCCGGAAGCGTGGGGGTCTCAAGATGTCTCCATCCCGTTGACGATCCTGCGATCGTAAGGAAAGTTTCCTAACGGCAAGGAATGGAATACCAGCCTCCCGTGATCCACCACAAGGGTCGTGCAGTCAATCCACATATGTGGACTGAGAATTGATGCAGGGACAGTCATTGACCCACTGGACGTCTACCAGCACGATGTACCGCGGCTACCCCTCCCCGACTCCCCCCACCACCGCAGGAGGAACGTTGTCCGCACGATGGAGAACCGCCGCCGCATGCGGCGGCGCCACGGCCCTGCTCATGGCCTCAGGCATCGCCCTCGGCTCCCTGAACAGCGGCGCGCAGGCCGCTGCCGCCAGCGCTTCCGCCGCTGTGACCAGCGGTCTCGACCTGTCCCAAGGCAATCGGCGCACCCCGGTCGGCGGCCTGTACGACTGGTCGAAAGCCGGCTACCGGGGCGGCGCAGACCTGCCCGGCGCCGCCCAGACGAACCCCGACGAGGCGTGCCGGATCACCCCCACGGAACTGGCCGGCCTCGGAGTCACGCCGAACGACGGATCCGACGATTCGGCCGGACTCCAGGCGGCGATCGACCAGATCCGCACCACCTGTTCGCCCGGCGCGGGCCACACCAGGCTGTCGCTGATCACCCTCCCCGCCGGCGTCCTCGACGTGAGCCGGCAGATATCGGTCGACGCCGACCACCTCGTCCTGCGGGGTGCGGGCAGTGGCGCCGGCGGCACCCGCTTCGTCTTCCGGCCCGACGCGAACACCCGCTACGACGCGCTCACTCCGGACGGCTCGGACTGGGACGAGGACGGCATGACCTCGGGCTCGGCCAAGGGCGGGTGGATCTGGCCCGGCCGCGGGCTGTTCCGCGTCCAGTCGCGCGGCGTGCACCCGGCCTACGCCTCCGAGTACGCGGCGGCTCCCGCCGATCGCAAGGACCTCTTCGAGGGCACGGTCAACGTGCACTGGAAGGCCGGACTCAAGCTCCGTGACAAGGCGGGGGACCCCGGCTTCGCGGCCCGCGCCGGGGACAAGGTCGTGCACCTGGCCTCTGCAGGGGCGCTCGGCGGCTTCCAGGCGGGCGGACTGGTCAACATCCGGGCGGCGAACACGCTGAAGTTCTACGCCGAGCAGGACGTCAGGCCCGCCGACGGAACGCTCCAGAACATCCACATGCGCCAGCAGATCTTCACGGTCGCCGCCGTGGACACCGCCAACCGCACGCTGACCCTGGACAAGCCGCTGGAGTTCGACGTCCCGGTCAGCTCCACCTCGGACGGCTCGGCGCCGATCGCCGGCG
Source organism: Streptomyces sp. NPDC006450 (assembly GCF_040612195.1). Taxonomy (NCBI): domain Bacteria; kingdom Bacillati; phylum Actinomycetota; class Actinomycetes; order Kitasatosporales; family Streptomycetaceae; genus Streptomyces; species Streptomyces sp. NPDC006450. The sequence goes on from NZ_JBEXPT010000118.1 coordinate 10,109, forward strand.
CGGTCTACGACTCCAAGGCCGCGCCGCTCGTCGACCCGGTCCTCGGCGTCGGCTTCGAGGACTTCGCGCTCGCCCAGGACATCCCCGGACTCAATGCCGCGGACGCGAAGTTCAACTACGGCAACATGGCGCCGGCCGAGGAGATGCACGGCATCGTCTTCAAGTGGGCCGCCGACTCCTGGGTCCGGGGCATCCGCACGGAGATGACCGGTTCCCACCCGGTCGTCACCGAGGAGGCCTACCGCCTCCAGATCGTCGACAACCGGCTCGACGGCTCGTGGAACAAGGGCAAGGGCGGCAACGGATACTTCCGCGGCTCGCGCGTCTGGGACTCCCTGTACGCGGGCAACACCTCCCGCAACCTACGCCACTTCACCTTCCAGTGGTCGGCCTCCGGGAACGTGGTCATCGGAAACGACTTCGATTCCGACCTCAACCTGCACGGCGGCTGGGAGCGCAACAACCTCTTCGAGAACAACACGGTGACCGTGCCCTTCGATCACCGCTCCGCCAACTGCCGGGCGAACTGCGGCGAGGAGGGCGGCGGTGGCCCCGACGCCTCCACCTGGTACCCGATCTGGTGGGGCGCGGGCAAGAAGGCGGTGAAGTGGTCCGGCTCGAGCGGCCCGCGCAACGTCTTCTTCAACAACGCCATGAGCAAGCAGGCCGCGGCGGGCGCGGGCTACACCCCGTACTACTCCGACACCGGCCGGGTCTACCAGTTCGGCTGGAGCGGCACGGCGTGGAAGCACCTCGACCAGAGCAGCACCGCGATCCCCGACTGGGCGGGCCGTGAGCGGCTGGACTACACGGGCGGCCACGGTGTGGACGCCACCAGGACGGACACCGGGGCCTCGCTCTTCCTGAAGTCCCTGACGGGAGGCCCGACACCTACGCCGACGTCCACACCTACGCCTACTCCCACTCCCACACCTACGCCGACCTCCTCACCGACCACCCCGCCGGTCGGCTGCCTGACCGTGCGGACCGTCCGGACCAATGCCTGGAGCAGCGGCTACGGCATGGACGTGTTCGTCAGGAACGACTGCGCCACCGCCGTCTCGGGCTGGAAGGTCGAGTTCACCCTGCCCTCCGGCACGAGCGTGTCCAGCCACTGGTCGGCGAACAGGACGCAGAGCGGCCAGCGGTTCGGATTCACCAACGTGGCCTGGAACGGCGGCATCGCCGCCGGCCAGGAGAAGGGCTTCGGCTTCAATGCGGCCGGGCTCGGCCTCCCCGCCCAACTCACCGTCGTCCGCCAGTAGGAAGCGAGCCGAACGCATGCGCAGAGCGATACCGGGAGCCGCCGTGGCCGCCGTAGCCGGTCTGGTGGCGGCGGGGGCGCTGACCCTGCCCGCACAGGCCGCCGCGCCCAGCCTCACCGCCCGCGTCACGCAGGCCGGCGTGTGGGACTCCGGCTACGGAGCCGACGTGGCCGTCACCAACGGTGGGGACGCCAACGCCACTGCCTGGAAGGTGGAGTTCGACCTGCCGGCCGGAACGACGGTCAGCAGCCACTGGTCGGCGAACAGGACCCAGAGCGGCCAGCACTTCACCTTCACCAACGTCACCTGGAACGGGGACATCGCGCCGGGCGGCTCGAAGAGCTTCGGCTTCAACGCCGCGGGCCTCGGGCTGCCGCTCAACTGCAAGATCAACGGTGCGCCGTGCGCCGGCGGCCCGGGAACCCCGACTCCCACTCCGACTTCGTCCCCGACCCCTACGCCGACCCCGACCCCCACGCCGACCCCCACTCCCACCTTCCCGCCCGGCCCCGTGGTCGATGTCGACACCGCGGCCGAGCTCCGGAGCGCGCTGGCCTCGGCCACGCCCGGCCAGACCATCCGGATGGCGGCCGGCGAGTACCGGGGGTCCTTCGTCACCGAGCGGGCCGGTACGGCGGCCGGGCCGATCACCCTGACCGGCCCGCGCACAGCCGTCCTCGTCAACGACGGCCCGTCCGGCACCGCCCCGTCCTGCCCCGCGCCCACGGCCGGATGGGACTCCGGCTACGGGCTGTGGCTGTACGGGGCGCCGTACTGGAACCTGACCGGCTTCACCGTGAAGGACTCCAAGAAGGGCGTGGTGATCGACAACTCCCACCACGTCAAGGCCGACGGGCTGCACGTCCACCACGTCGAGGAGGAGGGGGTGCACTTCCGGAAATCCTCCGCGGACGGCGTGATCCGCGACTCCGTCATCGAGCACACCGGCCTGGTCCAGCCCGGCTACGGCGAGGGCGTCTACCTCGGCTCGGCGGGCTCCAACTGGGGCTGCCACGGGAACTCCGGCGGGGTGGACCGCTCCGACCGGGTGCTCGTGGAGAACAACCGGATCGGACCCTACGTGGCCGCGGAGCCCATCGACATCAAGGAGGGGACCTTCGCCGGAACCGTCCGCGGCAACACCTTCGACGGCCGGGGGATCACGGGGCAGAACTCCGCAGACTCCTGGGTCGACGTGAAGGGCGTCGACTACGTGATCGAGGGCAACCGGGGCACCTTCGCCCCGCCGGGCACCTTCGCCAACGGCTACGAGACGCACAACCCCACCACCACCCCGGCCTTCGCCAACGGCTGCGGCACGGTGTGGCGGAACAACACGTCGGACCTCGGTGGTGTCGGCGCCTACGCCGTGAAGATCACCTCGGTGTCGAAGTGCTCCGCCCGGCCCAATGTCGTCCACTCCTCCAACACCGTCACGGGGGCGACGGCGGGTCTCACCAACGTTCCCGTCGTGCCGTGACGGTGACGGGTCATCTGATGCCGTGACGGCGCAGCGTGTTCGCGAGGGCGGTGGCATGGGCGACGACCGCCTTCGCGACGCGCTCGGTCTCCGCCTCGGTCGCGGCCGCCACAGGCATCGAGCAGCTGATGGCGTCCGAGGCGGGGATCCGGTAGTGCACGGGCGCCGACAGGCAGGCCACCCCGGTGGTGCCCTGCTCCCGCTCCAGGGCCCAGCCCCGGTCCCGTACCAGGGCGAGCTCGGCGTACAGCTCGGCACGGTCGGTGACCGTGTTCGGGGTGAAGGCCTCCAGATGGTCCGGCAGTACCGCGTCCACCTCCTCGGTGGTGAGGTCGGCGAGCAACGCCTGTCCCAGCGCGGTCAGATGGGCCGGCAGCCGGCGGCCGACCCGGGAGATGGCGCGGACGTTGTCGCGCGCCTCGCGGCTGGCCAGGTAGAGGACGTACGCGTCGTCCCGGCGGGCGAAGTGGACGGTGTAGCCCGTTTCCTCGCGGAGGTCCTCCATCACCGCGTGCGCGTACGGCAGAGCGGGATCCCGGTCGAGGTAGGCGGTCCCGGAAAGGAGCGCGTGCGGGCCGACGCCGAAGGCGGAGCCGCTGTCGTCCGACTCCACCCACTTGAGTTCGCGCAGGGTCCGCACGAGTGCGTGCAGGCTGCTGCGCGGGTACCCGAGGCGGTCCTGGAGCTCGGACACCGTGAGCTTCTCGGGTGAGGCGGCAAGTGCCTCCAGGATGCGCACGGTTCGCTCGGCGGACTTGACCGTCGCGACGTCCGGCGTGACTCCGGCCATGTACATCCTCCAAGTTCCGCGCGGCTGTTGACCGGCATGGTAGCGGACGCTTACTTTCCCTTGCAGGGCAACCACATTCTCAGATCCTGTCCACATATCTAGACGAGGATCCACCTCTCATGAATCGCACGGATCGCAGAGCAGCACCCACCGTCCTGGCCGCCTCGCTGGCCGCCGCACTCACCCTGGGGACCCTCGCCGGCTGCGGTGCGGACTCCGGGCCCGACAGCGCCGGCGGTGACGACAAGGCCCCCTTGGAGATCTGGGTCCGCAAGCCCCCCGGCTCGCCCACCGAGAAGACCCACCAGGACCTGGCCGCCGCCTTCACCAAGGCCACCGGAGTCGAGGCCGAGGTCACCGCACTGTTCGACGACTTCGAGACCAAGCTCCAGCAGGCCGCAGCGCAGAAGGACCTGCCGGACCTGATCGTCAACGACACCGCGCAGCTCGGCACCCTCGTCAAGCAGGGCCTGGTCCGCGAAGTGGAGCAGTCCGAGGTGGCGGGCGGCGACCAGCTGATCCCCAGCTCCTGGGAGGCCGCCCGGGCCGCCGACGGCAAGTACTACGGCGTGCCCTTCTCCGCGCAGACCTTCGCCCTCTTCGTCCGCAAGGACTGGCGGGAGAAGCTGGGCATCGCACCGCCCGCCGACTGGAACCAACTCGACGCCCTCGCGGCGGCGTTCACCAGCGGGGACCCCGACGGCAACGGCAAGGCCGACACCTACGGCTACGTCGTCCCCGGCACCACCAAGCGCGGATACATGGACTGGTACTTCTCCAGCTACCTCTGGTCGGCGGGCGGCGAGTACTTCACCGGCGAGGGCAAGGACCTGAAGCCCGCGATCGACAGCCCCGCGGCGGTCGCGGCCGCTCGGCACCTCAAGGACCAGTTCTGCGCCGACAAGAGCGTGGTCCCGGGCGCGGTCACCGCCGAGACCACCCAGGCGCACCCGCTGTTCGAGACCGGCAAGGGCGGCATCTACCTCACCGGCCCCTACAACATGGCCCGCTTCGACAAGGCCCTCGGCAAGGACAAGTACGAGGTCCTGCCGCTGCCGCCCGGCCCCGGCGGCAAGCGCGCCGTCCTCGCCGAGGGCGAGAACGCCTACCTGATGGCCGGCTCGAAGAACCCCAAGGGCCAGCTGAAGTACGCCGAGTTCCTCATCGGCGCCGAAGGGCAGAGCGCGGGCATGGCGGGGGACACCGCGGGCAACGTGGTCCGGCTGCCCGTCAACAAGTCCGTCCAGCTGTCCGCCGTCCGAAAGGACGCCCGCTGGCAGGTTTTCGACGAGGTCTACCGCGAGTCCGGCCGCTACTCGCCCGTGGTGAAGGAGTGGACCCCGTTCCGCCAGGCCTCCGCCGAGGCGCTCAACGGCATGGTCGCCGACTGCGGTTCCGACCCCGGAGCCGTGCTCGGCAAGCTCGCCGCCTCGTTCGCCGAGGAGCTGAAGAAGCAGGGGGCGGGGTCCTGATCCGGCAGACCCGCCCCGGACGGGGGTGGCCGACCCCCTGGCTGTTCCTCGCCCCGGCACTGCTCCTGTTCGCGCTCTTCAAGTTCCTGCCGATGTGGCGGGCGATCGAGATGAGCTTCCACGAGGTGCGTCCCTACCTCGGCGACCGGTGGGTGGGCACGGCCAACTACCGGCAGGTGGTCACCGACGAAGCCTTCCTCGACGCCATCGGGCACACGCTGGTCCTGGCCGTCGGCCAGACCGGCGGCTCGGTCGTGCTCGGGCTGGCGCTCGCCCTGCTCCTGGAGGGTACCGCCCGGCGGCTGTGGATCGTCCGCACCGCCGTCTTCCTGCCGACCGTGACCGCGATGGCGGTCGTCGCGGAAGTCTGGCGGATCCTCTACCACCCGGCCGCCGACGGGGCCGTCAACACCCTGCTGGGCTGGCTGGGCGCCGGGCCCTCGCAGTTCCTCAACAACCCCGACAGCGCCCTGTGGTCGGTGATGGCGGTGGGCGTGTGGCGCGGCGCGCCCTACGACATGATGATCTTCCTCGCCGCGCTGGCCGGCGTCGACCGGACCCTGTACGAAGCCGCGGCCGCGGACGGCGCCGGAGTGCGGCGCCGGGTCTGGCACGTCACGCTGCCGGCGCTGCGCCCGGCGTTCGTCATCCTGTTCACCCTCGCCGCGATCCGCTCGCTGCGGGTCTTCACCGAGATCTTCCTGCTCACCAACGGCGGGCCCGACGGCTCCACGGAGGTGCTGATGACCCTGATCTACAAGCTCGGCCTGGAGCGGGGCGAGCTGGGCGTCGCGGCAGCCGGATCGATGGTGCTGCTCGCCGCGTCCGTCGCGCTCACCCTGGCCGTACGGCTTTCCGGAGCCGGAGCCGGAGCCGGAGCCGGAGCCGGTGCCGGTGCCAACCGGGGTCGCGCCCGCGGAAAGGAGGGGGCGCGATGAGCCGTCTCGACACCGCCCTGGGCCTGGAGGAGCGGCGCGGCCCGGCCGCCGCGCTCGGCAAGCTGGCGCTGTACGCACTGCTGGTGACGGTCTTCGCGGGGCCACTGCTGGCCCTGCTGGCCAGCGCCTTCAACCGGAGCACCGACCCGACCTCGCTGACCCTGCTGCCGACCAGGCCGACACTGGAGAACTTCCGGGCCGCCATCGACCGCGACGTACTGCTCTACCTGCTGAACTCCTTCCTGGTGGTCGGCGGGGGGCTGCTGCTCCAGATCGGCGTCAGCATCTCGGCGGCCTACGCCCTCGCCCGCAAGCGCTTCCCGGGTCTGCGGCTCGTCTTCCTGCTCATTCTCAGCACCATGATGCTGCCCGAGGAGATCCTCGCGATCCCGCTGTCCCTGGTCCTCTCGGACCTGTCGCTCACCGGCAGCCTCTGGGGAATGATCATCCCGGTCGGCGCCTGGGCCTTCTCCATCCTGGTCACCGCGGAGTTCATGAAGGAGATCCCGGTGGAGCTGGAGGAGGCCGCCCGCCTCGACGGAGCCGGTGACCTGCGGGTCTTCTGGTCGGTGATCCTGCCACTGTGCAGACCCGCCCTCGGCGTCATCGGCATCTTCGGCTTCACCATGATCTGGGACCAGTACATGCTGCCGCTGCTGGTCGCCACCGACGCCCGGCAGTTCACCCTGCCGCTCGCCCTGCGCACGCTGCGCGCCGACGAGGAGGTCGGCATCGGCGTGCTGCTCGCCGCCGCCCTCCTCGCCCTCCTGCCCAGCGTCATCGCCTTCATCGCCATGCAGCGCCAGTTCATGCGCGGCCTGACCTCCGGCGCCGTCAAGGGCTGAGACGCCGCGCCCGCACACTCCCACGCCCAGCGCACTCCCACACCCGAACCCACTCCCAAGGGGAACCCATGCGCCTGCAAGGGCTGCTGTCCTTTCCACTGACCCCGTTCACCGCCGACGACAAGGTCGACCTGGCCGTCTTCGCCGACCACCTGGAGCGGCAGATCGCCGCCGACCCGGCCGGCCTGTTCGTGGCATGCGGCACCGGCGAATTCACCGCCCTCTCGGCCGACGAGTACCGCGACGTGGTCGCCACCGCCGTACGCGTCGCCGACGGCCGCCTCCCGGTCGTCGCCGGCTGCGGCGGCGGCCCCCGGATGGCCGGCGAGTTCGCCGTGATCGCCGCCGAGTGCGGCGCGGACGGCCTGCTGCTCCTGCCGCCGTACCTCATCTCCTCCACCCCGGCCGGACTCCTCGAACACATCCGCTACGTCGCCGCCGCCACCGCGCTCCCGGTCACCGTCTACCAGCGGGCCAACGCCGTCCTCGACGAAGCCGCCGCGGTAGGGCTCCTCGACATCCCCACCGTCACCGGCATCAAGGACGGGCGCGGCGACGTCGACGCCATGCTGCGCCTCGTCACCGCCATCCGTACCAGCGGCCACCCGCGCGCCGCCGGGTTCGGCTTCCTCAACGGCCTCCCCACCGCCGAACTCTCCGTCCAGGCCTACGAGGCCATCGGCGTGCCCTGCTACTCCTCGGCCGTGCTCTGCTTCGCCCCCGACATCGCCACCGGCTTCCACCGCGCGGTACGCGCCGGGGACAAGGAGGCCGTACAGGCACTGCTCGCCGAGTTCTACCTGCCGTTCGTCGCCCTGCGCGACGCCGCGCCCGGGTACGCCGTCTCGCTGGTCAAGGCCGGTGCGCGGCTCGGCGGGCTGGCCATGGGCCCCGTCAGGCCGCCGCTCGTGGACGCCTCACCGGAGCACGAACGCCGCCTCGCCGACATCATCGCCCGCGGCCGCGCGGCCCTCGCCGCACTGGAGGTGTGATGCGCGTCAGGGAAGTGGTCGTCACACCGGTGGCGTTCCCCGACCCGCCCCTGCTCAACTCCGCCGGGGTGCACCAGCCCTGGGCACTGCGCGCCATCGTGGAGCTCCGCTGCGGCGACGGGCTGACCGGGCTCGGCGAGACCTACGGGGACGCCCCGCACCTCGCGCTGCTGCGAGAGGCGGCCGGGGTCCTGGTGGGGCTCGACCCGTACGACACGCACGGTCTGCTGCGCCGGATCCGGTCCGCGCTCGGGGGCGCCGACGCCCCGGACCGGCACGGCCTGACCGGCGGCTCCACCCCGGAGAAGACCGTGCTGCGGGTGCTCAGCCCGTTCGAGGTGGCCTGCCTCGACCTCCAGGGACAGCTGGCGGGGCGGCCCGTCGCCGACCTGCTGGGGGGACGGGTCCGCGACCGGGTGCCGTACTGCGGGTACCTCTTCTACAAATGGGCCGGCCTCGATCCGTACGGGGAGGCGCTGGACCCGGACGGGATCGTCGCGCAGGCCAGGGCGATGGTGGACACCTACGGCTTCCGCTCGCTGAAGCTGAAGGGCGGCGTACGGCCGCCGGGGGAGGAGATCGAGGCGATCCGCGCCCTGCGTGATTTCTTCCCCGGTCACCCGCTGCGACTGGACCCCAACCAGGCCTGGACCGTGGAGACTTCCATCAAGGTGGCCGCGGAGACCGAGGGCCTGCTGGAGTACTTGGAGGACCCCACTCCCGGAATACCCGGCATGGCCGAGGTGGCGCGGGCGGCTCCCATGCCGCTGGCCACCAACATGGTCGTGGTCGGCCCCCAGGACATCCCCGAGGGATTCGGCCGGCGCGCCGTCGGCGTGGTGCTGGCCGACCACCACTACTGGGGCGGGCTGCGACGCTCCGCCGAACTCGCCGCGACCTGCGGGACGTTCGGCGTCGGCGTCTCCATGCACTCCAACAGCCACCTCGGGATCAGCCTGGCCGCCATGACCCAACTCGGGGCGACGCTGCCCGAATTGACCTACGCGGCGGACACCCACAAGCCGTGGCAGTGCGGGGTGGACGTACTCGCCGAGCCCCTGGAGATCGAGGACGGCTCGGTGGCGGTCCCCGACCGGCCGGGCCTCGGGGTCCGGCTCGATCCCGACGCGCTCGCCCGGCTGCACGAGAACTATCTCCGCTGCGGCATCCGGGAGCGGGACGACACCGGCTACATGCAGACCTTCGACCCCGGCTTCGAGAAGAGGCGCCCGCGTTGGTGACCCCGCCCCCGCCCCCGCCCCCGGTAGCGACGCCACCCCCGCCCCGGCCCCCGTGCGCGTCCCCGACGGTCTCCGGCCACGCCTACCCCTGGGACGTCCTCGGCGATCCCGGCTTCGTGGACCGGGTCCGCGCCGCCGGACTGGACGCCGTGACCCTGGCCGTGACCTACCACTCCACCCGCGCCGCCACCCCGCTGCACCCGCGCCACCGCTTCGTCGACGCCCGGCACTCCGCCCTCTACCGCCCCGTACGGGCCCGCGCCTGGGCGGGGCGGCGCCTGGTACCGGCCGGCGCCACCTGGGTGGAGGGTCCCGACCCGGCGGGCGCCGCCGCCCAGGCGCTGTCCGGAGCCGGCATCCCGGTGAGCGCCTGGCTGGTACTGGCCCACAACAGCCTGCTGGGCACCCGGCACCCAGACCTCGCCGTCACCAACTGCTTCGGTGAGACCTACCCCTACGGACTCTGTCCCGCGCAGGAGGAGGTCCGTGAGTACTGCGCCACCCTCGCCGCCGAAGCCCTGCGCGGCCTGCCCCCGGACGCGGTGCGCGGGGTCTCACTGGAGTCCGCGGGCCAGCTGGGCGCCGTGCACGCCGGCTGCCACGAGAAGACCGACGGGGCCTACCCGGCCGCCGAGCTGCGGGCCCTGTCGGTGTGCTGCTGCGGGGCCTGCCGAGCCGCGTGGCAGGCGACCGGACTCGATCCGGACCAGGTGACGCGGCGCCTGCGCGGCGGGCAGGAACTACCGCCGGAGCTCGGGGAGGCACTCCTGCGGGTCAGGCACGAGGCCGCCGACGCCCTGCGCGGGCGGGTACTGG
>NZ_JBEXPT010000119.1:0-19843 GCF_040612195.1 Streptomyces sp. NPDC006450
GGCGCCGTTCCCGGGGTCCGGGCGGAGCCCCAGGGGGTCCGGGCGGAGCCCGGGGAACGGTGGAAGGGCGGGTAGGGGACGCAGCCCCGCAGGGCGCGACCACCCGCCCCCGCCCACCGACCCCCGCACCAGACGGCGGTGGCGGCAGCCCCGACCGGCCACCGCCGGACGGAGTCCGGCGCACCGAGGCGAAGCCGGGGAGGCCCGTCAGGGCCGAGCCGTGCGAGCGTCGCGTCAGAAAAGCTGCCCATCCGCTGATCCGATCGGGCGATTTGTCCGCCGCGCTCCACCCTGTCCGTCGCTCTGTGTGAACTACGCTCGCAATCCGAAGGCAGCGAGAGGAGCGGATCCGTGACGGATTTCGTCGGGCGGCGGCGTGAGCTCAAGGAGCTCCGCGAGGACATCGCGCGAACCGGGCTCGACACCCTCTCCGGCCGCAAGGCCAAGTCCCCGCGCGCCCGGGTGCTCCTCGTCGCCGGGCGCCCGGGCTCCGGCCGGACCGCCCTCGCCGAAGCGCTGGTCCGGGAGATCGCCGAGGACTATCCCGACGGGGTGCTGAGGGTCCGGCTCACCGCCCCCACGGGCGAGAGCGTCGCCACCGAGCGTGCCGTCCGCACGCTCCTGGAGGGGCTCGGGCAGCCCACCCCGCCCGGCGCCGCCGAGGACGATCTCAGCTCCGCCCTGCGCACGGCCCTGGCCGGCCGCCGCATGGTCCTGCTCATCGACGACGCCGCCGATCCGCACCAGGTCGACGCCCTGCTGCCGGACACCCCCGAGTGCCTGGTCGTCGTCACCGCCGAGGGCCCGCTGACCGGGATTCCGGATGTCCGGCCCTGCACCCTCGGCGGCCTCGACACCCCCTCGGCCGTCCGCATGCTCGTCCACCGCATCGGCGACATCCGCGTCGCCAACGACCCGCGCGCGGCCGAAGCCCTTGCCGAGGAGTGCGGCGGCCAGCCCGCAGCGCTCGCCCTGGCCGGCGGCTGGCTCGCCGCGCGTCCCAAGGCCTCCGTGGCGGACGTGGGCAAGCAGCTGCACGACATGCCCGCCGGTGTCGGCGGCCCGCTCGCCAAAGCCTTCAGGCTCGTCTACGAATCCCTCCCGCAGCCCGCCCAGCGGACCCTGCGACTGCTTCCGCTTGCCCCCGCGGGCCTCGTCGACTCCCACGTCGCCTCCGCCCTCGCCGGCTGCTCCGTTGCCGCCGGGCAGTCGACCCTGGAGGACTTCGCCGCGCTGGGCCTGCTCAGGCCCGCCCACGACGGGCTGTACCTGCTGCCCGGCTGCCTCGCGCCGCTGCTCCAGGCCCTGCTGGAGGCCAAGGAGCGGCCCGCCGAGGTCCAGCTCGCGCGGGCCCGGATGCTGGAGCGCACCGTGCGGCTGCTGCTCTCCTGCCGGGTCATGGCGGAGCCGGACGCGAACGGATCCGAGGGGTACGACGGCCCCGGCGGGATCGTGGGGGCGCCGGAGAAGCTCGACGGGGTGCCGCGCGCGCTGCGCTTCGCCGACCGGCGGGCGGCACGGACCTGGCTGGACACCCGGCTGCCCGCGCTGCTGGCGGCGGCCTCGCTGGCGGTGGCCGACGGGGAGCTGGACACCCTGGCGCGCAGGTTCGTGGCGGCGCTGGCAGGGGCCCTGTCCGAGCACCGCGGCACCGCCGGGGCCGCGCCCGAGCTCTACGGGCTGCACCGGCTCGTGCTGGACGTGGCCGAGCGGCGCGATCTGCACCGGGAGCAGGCCGCCGCGCTGCTGAACCTGGCCGATCTGGACGCCGAGACGGGCCGGACGCGGGAGGCGCTGGAGCGGTACCGGGCCGCGCTGGACGCGGGAAAGGCGGCGAAGGACCCGTACGCGGCGGGCCGCGCGATGGAATCCGTAGGCGGCGCGCACCAGGAGCTGGGCGACTGGCACAGGGCCTCCGACTGGTTCGGCCGGGCCCTGTCCCACGCCCTGGCCCGGGGGGAGCGCGCGGACGAGGCACGGCTGTACGGGCGCCTGGGGAACGTGCACACGTACGCGGGCCGGTACGGGGACGCGCTGCGGAGCTGGCGGGCGGCCTCGGCCGGCTACCGCAAGCTGGCCGATGTCCCGGGCCAGGCAAAGGCGTTGAGCGAGATGGCGCGGATCCAGGAATACGCGGGGCGCCCCGAGGAGTCGCTGCACACCTGCCGCGAGGCGGTGGAGCTCGCGCGGAAGGCCGGGGACCTGCGGCTTCAGGCCGCGTTGCAGGTGCGGCTGGCGGACACACTGGACCGGCTCGGGGATCCCGCGGCCGCCAGGTTGCACAGGTCCGCAGCCGACAGATTGCTGGGAGATGACCCCGCAGCCTGCGAAATCCGCAGTGGTTCCGACTGAGATTATTGCTTTGCAAGGCTAGACAGCCGCTCATCCTTCATTAGACTGGCTTCACCAGGTCATCCTCTGGTGCATCCCGTTGCGCGTTCTTGTGGACGGGTTTGTATGGAAGTAGCCCGAAACATCCCCTGAGCCAAGGACCGTGAGCCACGATGAAGGTCGGCATCCCCCGCGAGGTCAAGAACAACGAGTTCCGGGTCGCCATCACGCCTGCCGGCGTGCATGAGCTGGTCCGCAACGGCCACCAGGTCTTCATCGAGCAGAACGCCGGTGTGGGCTCCTCGATCACGGACGCGGAGTACGTCTCCGCCGGCGCCGAGATCCTGGGCACGGCCGACGAGGTCTGGGCGACCGCCGACCTGCTGCTGAAGGTCAAGGAGCCCATCGCCGAGGAGTACCACCGCCTCCGCAAGGACCAGACCCTCTTCACCTACCTGCACCTCGCGGCCTCCCGCGAGTGCACGGACGCCCTGCTGGAGTCCGGCACCACCGCCATCGCCTACGAGACGGTCGAGCAGGCCAACCGCGCCCTGCCGCTGCTCGCCCCGATGTCCGAGGTCGCGGGCCGCCTGGCCCCGCAGGTCGGCGCCTACCACCTGATGCGCTCGGTCGGCGGCCGCGGCGTGCTCCCCGGCGGCGTCCCCGGCACCCACGCCGGCGAGTGCGTGGTCATCGGCGGTGGCGTCTCCGGCTGGAACGCCGTGCAGATCGCCGTCGGCATGGGCTTCCACGTGACCCTGCTGGACCGCGACATCAACAAGCTCCGCGAGGCCGACAAGATCTTCGGCACGAAGATCAAGACGATCGTCTCCAACGCCTACGAGCTGGAGAAGGCCGTCATCGAGGCCGACCTCGTCATCGGCGCGGTGCTGATCCCGGGTGCGAAGGCGCCGAAGCTGGTCACCAACGAGCTCGTCGCCAAGATGAAGCCCGGAAGTGTCCTTGTCGACATTGCGATCGACCAGGGTGGCTGCTTCGAGGACTCCCGTCCGACCACTCACGCCGAGCCGACCTTCCAGGTCCACAACTCGGTCTTCTACTGCGTCGCCAACATGCCGGGCGCGGTGCCGAACACCTCCACGTACGCGCTGACCAACGCCACGCTGCCCTACATCGTGCAGCTCGCGAACCTCGGCTGGGTCGAGGCGCTGCGTCGTGACCCGGCGCTCGCGCTGGGCCTCAACACCCATGATGGCCAGGTCGTTTACGGTCCGGTCGCCGAGGCCCACGGTCTCGAGACCCTTGAGCTGAGCACGCTGCTCGGCTGAGTCGTCAACGACTGACGTCAATCTCACGTATCCGGCCGGACCTTGCTCGCGAGGTCCGGCCGGAGGCGTTCCCGGGGTCCTCGGCGGGGCCGCTCAACTCGCCTCGAACGTAACCCTTTAACCCTTTCGCACACCCGCGAAACTTCCCGGCGACAGCTCGTACGCCCTTGACAGAGTGGTGTTCGGTTGCCGACACATCGCGGTGGGTCCGACGGATTGTGTTGCCGCTGAGTGGTGACACGCCATAGAGTCGCCAACCGTCGGCATGGTGCCACGCTGACCTATCGATAAGTGTCCTGGTCACGTCCGAGGAGGTAAGACGACTTGTGAATGAGTCGACATTTGCTCCTGGAGGTGGTCGAGCAGGCGGGCCTGCGCGGGGCCAGGGTCCTGCCGGAATCGAAGCCGTGGGATCCGTGGCGGTCCGCACCTTCGCAAACCACCAGCACATGACGACGCCCCAAAAGAGCATGGACGGCCTAGACGTGAACTCCAGGGCCGGCGACCTGAGCGGCGACAAGCCCGTGGGTTTCGCCGACTACGAACAGGTGCCCGAAGGGCATTTCTACGACCCGGACGCGGAGTACGAGCCCGACCCCGAGTACGCGGCCACTCTCGCCCCCGACGCTGCACGCCAGCGCCGTGAGCGGATCGGCCCGACCGGACGGCCGCTGCCGTACTTCCCGATCCCGGGTCCGCTGACCGATCACGGTCCGGCGACCATCATCGCGATGTGCAACCAGAAGGGCGGCGTGGGCAAGACCACGTCGACCATCAACCTGGGTGCGGCGCTCGCGGAGTACGGGCGCCGGGTGCTGCTCGTCGACTTCGACCCGCAGGGCGCGCTGTCGGTCGGCCTCGGGGTCAACCCGATGGAACTCGACCTGACGGTCTACAACCTGCTCATGGAGCGGGGCATGTCGGCCGACGAGGTGCTGCTGAAGACGGCGGTCCCCAACATGGACCTGCTGCCGAGCAACATCGACCTGTCGGCCGCCGAAGTGCAGTTGGTCAGCGAGGTCGCGCGCGAGTCGACGCTGCAGAGGGCCCTGAAGCCCCTGCTGCCCGACTACGACTACATCGTGATCGACTGTCAGCCCTCGCTCGGTCTGCTGACCGTGAACGCCCTGACGGCGGCTCACAAGGTCATCGTGCCGCTGGAGTGCGAGTTCTTCGCGCTGCGCGGCGTGGCGCTGCTGACCGAGACCATCGAGAAGGTGCAGGAGCGGCTCAACCCGGAGCTGGAGCTCGACGGCATCCTCGCCACGATGTACGACTCCCGTACGGTGCACAGCCGTGAGGTGCTGGCGCGCGTCGTCGAGGCCTTCGACGACCACGTCTACCACACGGTCATCGGCCGTACGGTGCGGTTCCCGGAGACCACGGTCGCCGGCGAGCCGATCACCACGTACGCCTCCAACTCCGTCGGCGCCGCCGCCTATCGCCAGCTGGCCAGGGAGGTGCTCGCCCGGTGTCCCGCCGAGTGAGTCTGCCCGGAGCCGACGAACTGTTCCGTACGACCGGGGGGATGGCGCTGACGTCCTCCTCGCCGAACTCGGCGCGGGGCGTGGAGCACGCGGCTTCGGCCGCGGAGGGCACGGCGGGAGAGGGTCGCAGCCGGGAGTCCGAGGCCGGCACGGAGCCCGGCGTCGGCCCGCAGCGGCGACCGCAGGAAGGTTCCGGTAACGCCGTCCCCGCCCCCACCCCCGGCCGGGGCAAGGGGCAGGGCCGCGGTGCGAACCGGCGGCCCAGCGGGCGCGAGCGGCACGACGAGAAGATCACGGTCTACGTCTCCGCCGAGGAGCTCATGGACCTGGAACACGCGCGGCTGGTGCTGCGCGGGGAACACGGTCTGGCGGTCGACCGGGGCCGGATCGTCCGCGAGGCCGTCGCGGTGGTCCTGGCGGACCTGGAGTCCCGCGGCGACGCGAGCATCCTGGTCCGCCGCCTCAGGGGCCGCTGACCCCTCCGGACGGTTCCGTCCGGCGCGTGTGCGGCCCGGTCCGCCGGAGTCCGGCACCGGGCCCCCGGCGCAGGCGGGTCCCCGCTCCTGCGGAGCGGTGGCGCATGGGAGTCTTGGGCCTGGCCCCGGCCCGATCGGCCGCTCCCTCCGTACCACCCTGGACCGCGATGCCCCCTCCCGCCGACCCCGGCCTCCCGCCCCGCCGCCCGCTGGGCCGCGGCCCCGGTGCCTCCGTTCCGGGGGAGGAGGAGTTCCCCGGCCCCGTCCCTGACCGGAACCGGGGGGAGGCCACCGGACCCCCTGCCGCGCCCGCACCGGCCCTGGAGGCCCCAGGCGGCCCTGAGGGGCCGGAGGAGGCCGAGGGGACCGATGAGGCCGAGGAGGCCGTACCAGTTCCCGTAAGGCCCCCTGTGGCGCCTCCTGCGTCCCCGGTCGAGGACGTGGCCGCGGCGGACCCGGTCGGGGACGGGCGCTTCACGGTGCGGCTGGAGAACTTCGAAGGGCCCTTCGACCTCCTGCTGCAGTTGATCTCCCGGCACAAGCTCGACGTCACCGAGGTCGCGCTGTCGGAGGTCACCAACGAGTTCATGGCGCACATCCGTGCGATGGGACCCGACTGGGACCTCGACCAGACGACCGAGTTCCTCGTCGTCGCCGCCACCCTGCTCGACCTGAAGGCGGCCCGGCTGCTGCCCGTCGCCGAGGTCGAGGACGAGGCGGACCTCGCGCTGCTGGAGGCCCGGGACCTGCTGTTCGCGCGGCTGCTGCAGTACCGGGCGTACAAGCGGATCGCCGAGATCTTCCAGGAGCGGGCCGACAGCGAGGCCCGGCGCTATCCGCGCACCGTCGGGCTGGAGCCCCACCTCGCCGAGCTGCTCCCCGAGGTGGTCATCAGCATCGGCGGCGAGGGGCTGGCGCGGCTCGCGGTCAAGGCCATGCAGCCCCGGGCGAAGCCGCAGGTGTACGTGGACCACATCCACGCGCCCCTCGTGAGCGTCCGGGAGCAGGCCGGACTGGTCGTGGCACTGCTCAAGGCGCGCGGCGAGGCCACCTTCCAGGAGCTCACCGAGGACGCCGCCGACACCCTGACGGTCGTGGCGCGCTTCCTGGCCCTCCTGGAGCTCTACCGGGAGAAGGCGGTGGTCCTCGACCAGGAGGAGGCCCTGAAGACGCTCACGGTGCGCTGGAGCGGCGGGGACGGGGACGGCATGCCGAGGGTGACGGACGAGTTCGACAGGATCGTGGAGGTCAAGGAATGAGCGCGGAGCCGATGACGGTGGCGGTGGCGGTGGCGGCCGGGCCGGCGCTGAAGCCGGCCCTGGAGGCCGTCCTCATGGTCGTGGACGAGCCGGCGACCGAGGCGCACCTGGCCAAGGTGCTCGGGCGGACCCCCCGCGAGGTCGCGGAGGCGCTGCGCGAGCTGGCGGACGAGTACGAGGTCCAGGGCCGCGGCTTCGAATTGCGGCTCGTCGCCGGCGGCTGGCGGTTCTACAGCCGGGCGGACTACGCGCCGGCGGTGGAGGCCTTCGTCCTGGACGGCCAGCAGGCCCGTCTCACCCAGGCGGCGCTGGAGACGATGGCCGTCGTCGCGTACCGCCAGCCGGTCAGCCGGTCGCGGGTCTCGGCGGTGCGCGGAGTCAACTGCGACGGGGTCATGCGCACCCTCCTCCAGCGGGGTCTGGTGGAGGAGGCGGGGACGGAACCCGAAACAGGTGCGATCCTGTACAGGACGACGAACTACTTTCTGGAGCGGATGGGCCTGCGTGGCCTGGACGAGCTCCCGGAGCTCGCGCCCTTCCTCCCCGAGGCGGACGCGATCGAAGCCGAGACGCAAGAGGGTGTTCCGTCGTTCGATCCGGACTCTCCGGATACCGATGAAGACGACAAGACGACGGAACTTTGATGCGAAGCAGCGGCAACGGCAACGGTGGCGGCAACAGGAACAGCGGCGGCGGTGGTGGCGGGCGCGGTAGCTCCCCCCGCGGCGGCTCCTCCAGCGGCGGCGGCGGTGGCTACCGCGGTGGCGGCTCCGGCGGCGGCAGCGGCTCGGGCGGTGGCTCCCGCGGCGGCAGCTCGGGCGGTGGCTACCAGGGTGGCGGCTCCCGTGGCGGGTCCTCCGGTGGCGGCTACCAGGGTGGCGGCTCCGGTGGTGGCTCCCGCGGCGGCTACCAGGGTGGCGGCTCCCGTGGCGGCTCCTCCGGTGGCGGCTACCAGGGCGGTGGCTCCTCCGGCGGCTACCAGGGCGGCGGCTCCGACCGCGACCGCGAGCAGGCCCCCCGCATCCGCAACCCCCGCCCCGAGGAGCGTCGCTACGACGTGGGCCCCGAGGGCGAGCGCAACGGCCGCGGCGGAGCCAAGGCGGGCGGCGGCGGTGCCCGCGGCGCGGCCGACGGCAGCCGCGGTGGCGGTGCGCGCGGCGCGGCGGCCCGCGGTGGCGCCAAGGGCGGCCCGAAGGTCTCCAGGACCCCCGGCATCGGCGGCGCGGGCGGCCCGCGCATCGGCCCCGGCAGCCGCAGCGGCCAGTCCAAGCCGCGCGAGCTGGAGGCGCGGATCGAGGAGCGCGTGCGCGACCGGTACGCCGACAAGCCCGTGATCAAGACCCCGAAGACCTTCCCGGGTGCCGAGGAGGAGGGTGAGCGTCTGCAGAAGGTGCTCGCCCGCGCCGGCATGGGTTCGCGCCGTGCGTGCGAGGAGCTCATCGAGCAGGCGCGCGTCGAGGTCAACGGCGAGATCGTCCTGGAGCAGGGCAAGCGTGTGAAGCCCTCGGACGAGATCAAGGTGGACGGTCTGACCGTCGCCACCCAGTCGTACCTGTTCTTCGCGCTGAACAAGCCGGCCGGCGTCGTCTCCACCATGGAGGACCCGGACGGCCGCCAGTGCCTCGGCGACTACGTCACGAACCGTGAGACGCGTCTCTTCCACGTCGGCCGGCTCGACACCGAGACCGAGGGCATCATCCTGCTCACCAACCACGGTGAGCTGGCCCACCGCCTCACGCACCCGAAGTACGGCGTGAAGAAGACCTACGTCGCCGCCATCACCGGCCCGCTGCCGCGCGACATCGGCAAGCGCCTCAAGGACGGCATCGAGCTGGAGGACGGGTACGCCCGCGCCGACCACTTCCGCGTCGTCGACCAGCTCGGCAAGAACTACCTGGTCGAGGTGACCCTCCACGAGGGCCGCAAGCACATCGTCCGCCGCATGCTGTCCGAGGCCGGTTTCCCGGTCGAGAAGCTCGTGCGGACCTCCTTCGGCCCGATCGAGCTCGGCGACCAGAAGTCCGGCTGGCTGCGCCGCCTGACCAACACCGAGGTCGGCATGCTCATGCGCGAGGTCGGTCTGTAGGACCCCCGGCCTCCTGAAGGCCTCCAGAACCCGCGGTGCCCTCGGGCGCCGCGGGTTTTTTGGTTGTGCGGGCCCCCGGACCCTGTTTATAGTCAACCTGACTATAAAGAGATGGGGGGCGTCATGGGATGGCACACGAGCTGGACCGAGATCCTCGGGTTCGTCACGGGGGCCGTGTGCGTCTGGCTGGTCGCCCGGCAGCACATCGCCAACTGGCCGATCGGCATCGCCAACAACGTCTTCTTCATCGTGCTCTTCGCCCAGGCGGGCCTCTACGCCGACGCCGGACTGCAGATCGTCTTCATCGCCCTCGCCGCGTACGGCTGGTGGACCTGGACCCACGGGGGTGGACCGGGCACCACCACGGCCCTGCCGGTGCGCCGCACCACCGCCGCCGAGTGGGCCGTACTGGCCGCGGCGGGCGCGGTGGCGGTCCTCGGCCTGACCCTCCTGCTGAGCAGGGTCACCGACTCCACCGTCCCGTTCTGGGACGCGGCCACGACCGGGCTCTCGCTCATGGCCACGTACGGGCAGTGCCGCAAGCTCGTCGAGTCCTGGTGGCTGTGGATCGCCGCCGACCTCGTCTACATCCCGCTGTACGCGTACAAGGGGCTGTACCTGACCTCCCTGCTCTACGTCGGCTTCCTCGCCCTGTGCGTGGCCGGACTGCTCGGCTGGCGCCGGGCGCTCCCGGCCCGCGGCGCGGCCGTGGTGCGGCAGGTGACGGCATGAAGCGCTACCGCCACGGCCTGGTCCTCGGCAAGTTCTACCCGCCGCACGCCGGCCACCACCACCTGGTGCGCACCGCGCAGGACCAGTGCGAGCGGCTGACCGTCCTGGTGTGCGCGGCCTCCGTGGAGTCCGTACCGCTCGCCGACCGGGTCGCCTGGATGCGCGAGGCGCACCCCGGGGCCGAGGTGGTCGGCGCGGTCGACGACATTCCGGTCGACCTGGAGGACCCGGCCGTCTGGGAGGCGCACATGGCGATCTTCCGGGGCGCGGTGCGCCGCCCGGTCGACGCCGTCTTCACCTCCGAGGCCTACGGAACCGAACTCGCGCGGCGGTTCGGGGCCGAGGAGGTCTGCGTGGACCGGGACCGCACCCTCTTCCCGGTGTCCGGCACGGCCGTACGGGCCGACCCCGTCGGGAACTGGGAGTTCCTGGGGCCCGCCGTGCGGGCGGCGCTGACCCGGCGGATCGTCGTACTCGGCGCCGAGTCCACCGGCACGACCACGCTGTCGCAGGCCCTGGCCGAGCACTGGCGGGGGCGCGGCGGGGTGTGGGCGAAGACGGGCTGGGTCGCGGAGTACGGCCGGCGCTACAGCGAGGAGAGGCTCGCGGCGGCGCGCGCGGCGGACCCGGCGGCAACCTGGGCCGGGGTGAGCTTCGCCCCGGCGGAGTTCCCGGTGATCGCGCGGCGGCAGGACGCGGAGGAGGAGCGGGCTGCCCGGCTGGGATCACCCGTGCTCTTCTGCGACACCGACTCCTTCGCCACCGGGATCTGGCACGAGCGGTACACGGGTGCGCGCAGTGCGGAGGTCGAGCGGATCGCCGCCGGGACGCGACGGGACCTGTACCTGCTCACCGACCACGCGGACGTGCCCTTCGAGGACGACGGGCTGCGCGACGGAGCGGAACTCCGGCCGTGGATGACCGGACGGTTCCTGGAGGAGCTGGAACGGACCGGCAAGCGCTTCCTGGTCGTTCGCGGGGACCGCGGGGCGCGGCTGGCGGCGGCGGTGGCTGCCGTCGACGGACTCCTGGCGGAAGGCTGGCAGTTCGCGGATCCGCTGCCGGAGCGGGTGGCTGAGCGGGTGCCGGAGCGGACGGGGGAGCGGAGCCGATGAGTGACGACGGACCCGGGCACGGGTACGACCCGTACGCCTTCGAACCGTTCGCGGTGACCGTCGACCTCGCCGTCTTCACCGTGCGCGGTGGCGCCCTGCACGTGCTGCTGATCCGGCGCGGGCAGGAACCGTACGCGGGCGCCTGGGCGCTGCCGGGCGGCTTCCTGCTGCCGCGGGAGTCCGCGGAGACGGCGGCCCGGCGCGAACTGGCCGAGGAGACCGGGCTGCCGGCGGACGTGGTCGACTCCCTGCACCTGGACCAGCTGCGCACCTACAGCGAACCGGACCGGGACCCCCGCATGCGGGTGGTCTCCGTGGCCTTCACGGCGCTCGTCCCCGATCTGCCGGAACCGGTGGCCGGGGGAGGCGGAGACGCGGACCGCGCCCGCTGGGTTCCGGTGGGGGAGGCCTGCGGGCCGGCCCTCGGGCTGGCCTTCGACCACGAGGAGATCCTCGCGGACGCCCGGTCCCGTGTCGGCTCGAAGCTGGAGTACAGCTGCCTGGCCACCGCCTTCTGCCCGCCCGAGTTCACCCTCGGCGAGCTCCAGGCCGTCTACGAGACCGTCTGGGACACCGTCCTGGACCGCCCCAACTTCCGCCGCAAGGTCCTGGCCACGCCCGGCTTCGTCGAGGCCGTGCCCGGAGCCGCCCGGCTCACCGGCGGCCGCGGCAAACCGGCCGCGCTCTACCGGCCCGGACCGGCGAACACCCTGCACCCGCCCCTGCTGCGCCCCACGGAAGGACACACGCGATGACGGAGCCGACGAAGTACACGAAGCGGGCCGCCACGGGCTCCCTGATCGGACTGGCCCTGGGAGACGCCCTCGGCTTCCCGACGGAGTTCGACGACGTGCCCCGGATCCTGGCGAAGACCGGCCCGTGGCGGCAGATGGACCTGCCGCGGCCGGCGATCGTCACGGACGACACCCAGATGACGCTGGCCCTCGCCCGGGGCATACGGACCGCCGCGGAGCGGGGCCGGGTGGGGCCGCTGCGGCTGGCACGGCCGGTCCGGGAGGAGTTCGTCGACTGGTACCACTCGCCGGAGAACAACCGGGCCCCCGGCAACACCTGTCTGAAGGCCTGCAGCCTGCTGAACCGTCCCGAGCGGGACTGGCGCGACGCCAGCCAGCTCGGCTCCAAGGGCTGCGGAGCGAACATGCGGGTGGCTCCGGTCGGTCTGGTGCCCGGCTGGACGCAGGAGGAACGGGCCGGCGCGGCCCAGCTCCAGTCGGCCCTGACCCACGGCCACCCGACGGCGCTGGCCGCCTCCGACCTCACGGCGCGGGCGGTGTTCCTGCTGGCCCAGGGCACGGAGGTGACCGGCCTGGTCGGGCAACTGCGCTCGTACGCCCTGGAGAACCGCACCCGCTACCACGAGCGCTGGCTCGGCGACCTCTGGACGCGGACGGCCTCGGACACCTCGGCCGAGTCCTTCATGGCGCGCGGCTGGGACGAGTGCCTGGAGGTCCTGGACCGCCTCGCGGCGGCCCTGCGCGCTCCGTCCCCGGAAACGGATCCCTGCCTGACGACCGGCGACGGCTGGATCGCCGAAGAGGCCCTGGCCACCGCCCTCCAGTGCTTCCTCCTCTTCCCGCAGGAACCGCTCCTGGCCCTGCGCCGCGCGGCCTGCACCGCGGGCGACTCCGACTCCATCGCGTGCCTGGCCGGCGCCTTCGCGGGCGCCCACCTCGGCGCGGACGCCTGGCCCCGCGACTGGGAGGGCCGCATCGAGTACCGAGCCGAACTCCTGTCCTTCGGCGCCCTCTGGGACGCGTGAGGGGTGCGGTGCTCGACGCGACGGCGTAGGGCGCGCTAGGCCGCTGCCGACGCCCGGCGGGTACGGAGGAGGAAGTCCTGTACGCGGGGGAGGTCCGGGGCCTCGGGGAGGGGGGTCGTCGTGAGGGCGGCTTCGGTCTCCCCGGTCAGGCGGGTCATCCAGGCGTCGACCTCCTCCCAGGAGAGCTCGCCCCGGCGGACCGCCAGGAGGCGGTCGCGGTAGGGGGTCGCGTCGATGATCAGGCGGCCCGTGCGCAGCAGGTCGCGGCAGGACAGGAGCAGGCGCAGCAGGTGCATGGCGTGCTTCCAGCGCGGGGCCCCGTGGTTGCGGAGGTCGCCGAGGAGTTTGCCGCGCTGGGAGACGGCGTACCGGCTGAAGGTGGTGTGGGCCCGGCGGGAGAGGAACGCCTCGCGGAGCGAGAGGAGTTCCTCGCCGACCGGGGTGAGGTCCTCCACGAGAGGGGAGTGGAGGACCTCCAGGATGTTCGGGTTGGCGCGCAGCGCGAGTTCGCAGAAGCGCTCCAGCTCCCAGGAGAACTCCTCGTCCCGGGGCCCCTCCACGTGCGCCGGCGGCTTCTCGAAGCGCCAGAACAGCGGCGTCGGGGCGAGGTAGACACCGCGCCGGTCGGTGTCGCTCGCCTCCGTCGCCAGGCCGAACGCCCTCGAACCGATCACGCACGAGTAGACCGTGTGGTCCCTGACCAGGGTGAGTTCGAGAGGCTCGGGCGTCGGGTCGTTCTGGTGGGCCTCGTTCATTCCGCGAGGCTAGTGCCGGGGCCTCGGGCTAGGCGAGCGAGATTTCGCCCGCCGGGGAGACGGTGATCTTCTTCTCCTCCAGCGGCTTGGTGGCCGGGCCCTTGGCCACGGCGCCGTCCGCGACCTTGAACTTGCTGCCGTGGCACGGGCAGTCGATGGTGCCGGCCTCCACCTTGTTCACGAGGCAGCCCTGGTGGGGGCAGACCGCCGTGAAGCAGCGGAAGGAGCCCGCCGTCGGCTGGGTGACGACCAGCTTCTCGTCCTTGAGGACCGTGCCGCCGCCGACCGGCACCTCCGAGGACTTGAGCAGGGCCTTGGCGTTCCCGGCCGGAGCCGAGGACGAGGCGGACGCGGTGTTCTGCGCCGTGGCGGCGCTGCCGCTCTCGGACGACGGCTTCGTCTCGTCGGCTCCGCCGCACGCGGTCAGCACGCCGCCTGCCAGGACGCTCGCGCCGGCCGCCAGTACGGTGCGCCGGGCGGCGCGGGTGGGGTCGCTCATGACTTCTCCTCGGGTGATCGCCGGGATGGCGAGAGGCATCCTGGCGCGTGACGGGCCTCAGCAACACCCCGCCACGCCTTGGCTCAGCCCTCCGGCTGCCAGGGAACGAGTTCCGCCGCCCCGCCGGGGGCCCGTACGACCTCCCACACGCGCACCACGGCCTCCCGGTTCAACGGTCCGTGGACGTGCGGGTAGCGGACGCCCGTTTCACCCTCCCGGCGGACCTCGGAGGTGAGGGCGCGCTCGTCGAGTTCCACGGCGAGCAGGGTCCCCGGGACGCCGCCGTAGTGCGAGGCCGCGATCGCCAGCGCCGTCTCCGGGTCCGCCGAACAGTGCACGAAACCCTCGGAGTCGAGGGAGGACGGGGCGTACGGGCGATCCGGATCGGCGGTCCAGCCGGCGAGGGGTACGAGGTGGAAGATCATGCCGATCGTTCTACCGCAGTCGGTGCGCGGCTCTGCGCCAAGTGGCAGACGCGCCCGACTCGGGCGACATTGTCCGTATCTCGAAGCCGGGTACGCCGATGTCCGCGTGCCCGGTCCCTCTTCGAAAGGCATCACCATGGCGGGCAACGACCTCGGCTCCCTTCTCGGCGGCCTTCTCGGCGGCAGCGGCGGACAGGGTGGCGGTGGCGGCGGCAACATCCTCGGCTCCCTCCTCGGCGCCCTCATGGGCGGTGGCGCCGGCGGCGCCCAGGCGGCCGGAGGCGCGGGGAGCAACCCCCTCGGCGGGCTGCTGGACATGCTGCAGAAGTCCGGTCTGGCCGACCAGGCCCAGTCGTGGGTCGGCACCGGCGAGAACCAGCCGGTCAGCGGCGCGGAGATCGCCAAGGCCCTGCCGGACGACACCCTGGCCAAGGTCGCCGAGCAGGCGGGCGTCACCCCGGAGACCGCGGCCGACCAGATCGCGCAGGAGCTCCCGCAGGCCGTGGACAAGCTGACCCCCGGGGGATCGGTACCGAGCGGCTCGCTGGAGGACATCATCAAGCAGCAGGGTCTCTGAGCGAGCGGCAGGTTCCCTGAGCGACCCCGGTCCCTTCGAGGACGGTTCCCGAGGGCCCGGCGGCCCGTCCCACCGGACGGACCGCCGGGCCCTCGCGCCGTCCCCGCTGGCTACCCTGAGGCAGGCACCGCCGCCCGACCCCCCTGTACCCCTGGAGAGCACCCCGTGAGAACCGCCGTCGTCATCGGAACCGGACTGATCGGCACCTCCGCGGCGCTCGCCCTCGCCGCCCGCGGCATCGCCGTCCACCTGTCCGACCGCGACCAGGGGCAGGCCCGTACGGCCGCCGCGCTGGGCGCCGGCACGGAGGAGCCGTACCAGGGCAAGGCCGACCTCGCGGTCATCGCCGTACCGCCCGCCCACGTGGCCGCCGCCCTCGCCGACGCCATAGGGCGGGACCTGGCCCGCGCCTACGTCGACGTGGCCAGCGTCAAGGGCGGACCGCGCCGGGAACTGGACGCGCTCGGCGTGGACACCAAGGCGTACATCGGCACCCACCCGATGGCGGGCAAGGAGCAGTCCGGACCGCTCGCGGCCTCCGCCGACCTCTTCGAGGGCCGGCCCTGGGTGCTCACACCGACCCGGGAGACCGACCACGAGGTGCTGAACCTCGCCCTGGAACTGGTGGCCCTGTGCCGGGCCGTCCCGGTGGTCATGGACGCCGACGCCCACGACCGGGCCGTCGCACTGGTCTCCCACACCCCGCAGCTCGTCTCCAGCATGGTCGCGGCCCGGCTGGAGGAGGCCGACGAAACCGCGGTGCGGCTGTGCGGACAGGGCATCCGCGACGTGACCCGGATCGCCGCCTCCGACCCCCGGATGTGGGTGGAGATCCTCTCGGCCAACCCGGGACCCGTGGCGGACGTGCTCTCCGGGATCGCCGCCGACCTGGAGGAGACCGTGGAAGCCCTGCGGGGCCTGCAGTCGGCCGACGAGGACAAGCGCCGGGACGGGGCGGCCGGCATCGAGGACGTCCTGCGCCGCGGCAACGCGGGCCGGGTCCGGGTGCCGGGCAAGCACGGGGCCGCGCCGGCGGTCTACGAGACCGTCGCCGTCCTCATCTCCGACCAGCCGGGCGAGCTCGCCCGGATCTTCGCCGACGCCGGCCGGGCCGGGGTCAACATCGAGGACGTGCGCATCGAGCACGCGACGGGGCAGCAGGCGGGCCTGGTCCAGCTGATGGTCGAACCCCGGGCCGTGGCCGGACTCCAGGCCGAGCTGCGCGAACGCGGCTGGGCGCTGCGCCAGCCGTAGGCGAGGCCCCCGCCCCCGGGAACGGGCGCGGGGCGGGGGCGGGCCTGCCCCGGGGGTCCGCCCCCGCCCCCGGCCCGCGGCCGCCCCGCGCCCGCCCCGGGACCGCCCGCCGACGCCCCGGCGGGCGGCGGCGAAAAGCCCGGTAACCTGGAGGAGGGGCGCTATTGGCGCGCCCGGACACGTACGCGCAACCAGGAAGGTGCCCGCACCGTGGAAACCGCAGCTCCGACCGCCGTGATCGTCGCCATCGACGGTCCCTCCGGCACGGGCAAGTCCAGCACTTCCAAGGCCGTTGCCGCCAAGCTCGGGCTGCGCTACCTGGACACCGGTGCCCAGTACCGGGCCATCACCTGGTGGATGATCACCAACGGCATCGACACGGACGACCCGCAGGCGATCGCCCTCGCCGCGGGCAAGCCCGTCATCGTCTCCGGTACCGACCCGTCCGCCCCGACCATCACCGTCGACGGCCAGGACGCCTCCGGTCCGATCCGGACCAAGGAGGTCACCTCCAAGGTCAGCGCCGTGAGCGCCGTCCCCGAGGTGCGCACCCTGATCACCGAGCTCCAGCGCTCGATCGCCGCCGAGGCGGCCGACGAGGCCGACGGCATCGTCGTCGAGGGCCGGGACATCGGCACCACCGTGCTGCCCGACGCCGACCTGAAGATCTTCCTCACCGCTTCCGCCGAGGCCCGCGCGGCCCGCCGCAGCGGCGAGCTGCGCGGCAAGGAGGCCACGGATCTCGCGGCCACCAAGGAGGCGCTGATCATGCGCGACGCCGCCGACTCCGGCCGCAAGACCTCCCCGCTGGCCAAGGCCGGCGACGCGGTCGAGGTGGACACCACCGAGCTCACGCTCGACCAGGTGATCGAGTGTGTCGTGACCCTGGTGGAGTCGAGGCGGAACGCGACCGAGGACACGGAGAAGCGGGCGGGCCGCTCGTGAGCGATACGCCCTCCCTCAAGGGTGCGGCGGTCGGCCGGAGGATCGGCATCGGGCTCATGTACGGCCTCTGGAAGCCGCGCGTGCTGGGGGCCTGGAAGGTCCCCGCCACCGGCCCCGTCATCCTGGCCGTGAACCACTCGCACAACATCGACGGCCCCATGGTCATGGGCACCGCCCCGCGGCCGCTGCACTTCCTGATCAAGAAGGAGGCGTACGTCGGTCCGCTCGGCCCCTTCCTCGACGGGATCGGGCAGGTGAAGGTGGACCGCTCCGGCGCCGACCGGGGAGCGATCAGCCGCGCGCTGGGCGTCCTGGAGAACGGCGGGGCCCTGGGGATCTTCCCCGAGGGCACCCGGGGCGACGGCGACTTCGCCTCGCTGCGCGCCGGACTCGCGTACTTCGCGGTCCGCTCCGGCGCCCCCATCGTGCCGGTCGCCGTCCTCGGCAGCACCGAGCGGGCGGGCCGCGTCGTCAAGGCGCTGCCGCGTCTGAAGAGCAGGGTCGACATCGTCTTCGGCGATGCCTTCGACGCCGGGGACGGCAGTGGCCGCCGTACCCGCACCGCGCTGGACCTGGCCACCGTACGCATCCAGGACCGGCTGACCGCCCACCTGGCCGACGCCAAGCGCCTCACCGGGCGCTGAGCGAGACTTGACCTAGTAGTGGGACCGCGCTGCGCGGGCCCCACCGATCACCACGAACGACGAGGAACGGACTTCATGAACGACCAGCAAGACCACGGAGCACTTGGCGATGCCGAGTACGCGGAGTTCATGGAGCTCGCCGCGGAAGAGGGCTTCGACATCGAGGACGTCGAAGGCGCTCTGCAGGAGGCCGGTCACGGCCCGCTGCCGGTCCTCGCCGTCGTCGGCCGCCCGAACGTCGGCAAGTCGACCCTGGTGAACCGGATCATCGGCCGCCGCGAGGCGGTCGTCGAGGACAAGCCCGGCGTCACCCGCGACCGCGTCACCTACGAGGCCGAGTGGGCCGGCCGCCGCTTCAAGGTCGTCGACACCGGCGGCTGGGAGCAGGACGTCCTCGGCATCGACGCCTCCGTCGCCGCCCAGGCCGAGTACGCCATCGAGGCCTGCGACGCGGTCGTCTTCGTCGTCGACGCCAAGGTCGGCGCCACCGACACCGACGAGGCCGTCGTCCGCCTGCTGCGCAAGGCCGGCAAGCCCGTCGTCCTGTGCGCCAACAAGGTCGACGGCCAGAGCGGCGAGTCCGACGCGGCCTCGCTGTGGTCCCTGGGCCTCGGCTACCCGCACCCGGTCTCCTCCCTGCACGGCCGCGGCACCGGCGACATGCTCGACGCCGTCCTCGAGGCCCTGCCCGAGGCGCCCGAGCAGACCTTCGGCACCGCCATCGGCGGTCCGCGCCGGATCGCGCTCATCGGCCGCCCGAACGTCGGCAAGTCCTCCCTCCTGAACAAGGTCGCCAAGGAGGACCGCGTCGTCGTCAACGAGCTGGCCGGCACCACCCGCGACCCGGTCGACGAGCTGATCCAGCTCGGCGGGGTCACCTGGAAGTTCATCGACACGGCGGGCATCCGCAAGAAGGTCCACCTCCAGCAGGGCGCGGACTACTACGCCTCGCTGCGCACGGCCGCCGCCGTGGAGAAGGCGGAGGTCGCGGTCATCCTGATCGACACGACCGAGAACATCTCCGTCCAGGACCAGCGCATCATCACCATGGCCGTCGAGGCGGGCCGCGCGATCGTGATCGCGTACAACAAGTGGGACAACCTCGACGAGGAGCGCCGCTACTACCTCGAGCGCGAGATCGAGACCGAGATGCAGCAGGTCGCCTGGGCGCCCCGGGTGAACGTCTCCGCGCTCACCGGCCGCCACATGGAGAAGCTGGTCCCGGCCATCGAGGCCGCGCTCGCCGGCTGGGAGACGCGCGTCCCGACCGGCCGTCTGAACGCCTTCCTCGGCGAGGTCGTCGCCGCCCACCCGCACCCGATCCGTGGCGGCAAGCAGCCGCGCATCCTGTTCGGCACGCAGGCGGGCAGCAAGCCGCCGCGGTTCGTCCTCTTCGCCTCGGGCTTCCTGGAGCACGGCTACCGCCGCTTCATCGAGCGCCGCCTGCGCGAGGAGTTCGGCTTCGAGGGGACCCCGATCCACATCTCGGTCCGCGTCCGCGAGAAGCGCGGTGCGCAGCACAAGCGCAAGATGTAGTGCCCGTCAGCGGGCCGCCGGGGACGGCCTAGTAGCCCCGGCGCGGAGCGGGCGGCAGGGCCGCCGGGATGTGCTGCATCCCGGTCTGGTGCTGCCGCCCGTTCGCGTATCCGGCGCCGGCGTACGAGTACTGCGGCTGCGGGGCGGGGGAGGGCTGCCAGGCGTCCGCCGGCTGTCCCGACGGCTGCCCCGCGTGCTGCCCTGCCGGCTGCCACGAGGAACCGTTCCAGCCGCTCCCGTAGGAGCTCCCCGCGGACCCGCTGCCGTACGTGCCCGCGCCGCTGCCGTACGCGCCGCCGTTGTAGGGACCCCCGTACGAGAACGCCGTGAAGCCGAGGTCCTCCTCGCCCGTGCGGTCGCCGGGCAGGGCCCGGAAGGCGCGCAGGTACTCCGAGTACAGCGTGTCGTAGATCGGGGTGTGCGAGGCGGCCGGAGAGCTCCCCAGCTCCCGTGCGGGGCGCATCGGGGGGACGCTGCTCGGATAGGACGGGGCGCGGGAGACATCGTAGGAATGCACGTATCAGCCAACGAAACCGGCGGCTCCCGGATGCGGGGTCGCGGGGCGGAAAACGCAGATCGCCGGGGGTGCGCGGTTACGCGTCGATGACCGGCGAGCTGGCCGGCGACCAGTGGAACGAGGGCGACGTCTCCTG
>NZ_JBEXPT010000120.1:0-19690 GCF_040612195.1 Streptomyces sp. NPDC006450
AATCCTTCTCCTACGAGGAGCTCGACGAGTTCCTCACCCCGCACTACGACTCCCGCCCGGCGCCTGCTCGCGCGTACGTACCTGCCGGTCAGCCGTCGTGCTTGAGGCCGAGGACTTCCGCCGCCGCGAAGGTCTCGTTCGCCGGGCGGGAGTCGTAGTGCGGGGTGAGGAACTCGTCGAGCTCCTCGTAGGAGAAGGATTCCTTGGTGGTGTCGAACTTCGCCGCCACCTTGGGGCGTTCCATGACGACCACGATGCCGCCGTGGACGACGAACAGCTGCCCGTTGGCCTTCGCCGAGGCCGGGGAGGCCAGGTAGCCGACCAGCGGGGAGACGTGCTCGGGGGCGAGGGCGTCGAGCTTGCCCTCCTCCGGGACCTGGAAGCCCGCGAAGACGTCCTCGGTCATCCGGGTGCGGGCGCGCGGGCAGATGGCGTTGGCCGTCACCCCGTACTTGGCGAGGGCCAGGGCGGTGGACGTGGTCAGGCCCACGATGCCGCCCTTGGCCGCCGCGTAGTTGGGCTGGCCGGCCGAGCCGCCGAGGAAGGCCTCGGACGAGGTGTTGATGATCCGGCCGTAGACCGGTCCGCCGGCCGCCTTGGAGCGTTCCCGCCAGTGCACGGAGGCGAAGTGGGTCGTGTTGAAGTGGCCCTTGAGGTGGACCCGGATGACCGAGTCCCACTCCGGCTCCGACATCGAGAAGACCATCCGGTCGCGCAGGATGCCCGCGTTGTTGACCAGGATGTCGAGCTTGCCGAAGCTGTTCACCGCCAGCTCGACCAGCTCGCGCGCCTGCTCGAAGTCGGCCACGTCGCCCAGGTGCGCCACCGCCTGTCCGCCCGCGGCCCGGATCTCCGCAGCGACCTCCTCCGCCGGTGCGGCCGAGGCCTCGCCGGAGCCGTCGCGGCCGGGCTGCCCGAAGTCGTTGACGACCACGCTCGCGCCGAGCCGGGCGAGTTCGATCGCCTCGGACCGGCCGAGGCCGCGGCCCGCCCCGGTGACGATGGCGGCGAGTCCCTCAAGTGGCAGTGACATCCGTACGGTTCCTCTCGAAACGGGTCAGAGTTCGATGCAGGTGCGCAGGGCCACGCCCGTACGCATCTGGTCGAGCGCGTCGTTGATCTCGGCGAGCTGCACGCGGTGCGTGATCAGGCCCGCCAGGTCCACCCGGCCGGCCCGCCACAGCGCGATGGTGCGCTCGTAGGAGCGGAGCACGTCGCCGCCGCCGTACATCGACGGCAGGATCTTCTTCTCGTCGAAGAAGAGGGAGAACATGTTGATCGAGTAGTTGTCGTCGAGCGCGCCCGCGCCGACCACGACGACGGACCCGCCGCGGCGGGTCATGTCGTACGCGGTCTTCGTGGTCGCGGACTTGCCGACGACCTCGAAGACGTAGTCGAATCCCTCGCCCGCGGTGATCCGGTTCTTGGCGTCGGCGAACTCCTCCGGGGAGACCGCCTCGGTGGCGCCGAAGCGCAGCGCCGCCTCGCGCCGGGAGGCGACGGGGTCGACGGCGACGATCTGGGCGGCGCCCTGGACCTTGGCGCCCTGGATGACGGAGATGCCGACGCCGCCGCAGCCGATGACGGCGACCGAGGAACCGGCCTCCACCTGGGCGGTGTTGATGGCGGCTCCGAGGCCGGTGGTGACTCCGCAGCCGATCAGGGCGGCGATGTCGAAGGGCACGTCGTCGGGGATGGGTACGGCGCAGCCCGCCGGGACCACCATCTCCTCGGCGAAGGTGCCGGTGCCCGCGAAGCCGAAGATGCTGCTGTCGCCGCGCTGGAAGTTGGGGGTGGCCACGTTGCCGAAGGCCTCCAGGCACAGGTGGCCCTGGCCGCGCTTGCAGGAGGGACAGTGCCCGCAGGGCGGGAGCCAGCAGACCAGGACCCGGTCACCGATCTTGTGGCTGGTGACCCCGTCACCGACGTCGGTGATCACGCCGGAGCCCTCGTGGCCCGGGATGAAGGGGGCGGGCTGCGGGAGGACGCCGCTCATCGCGGAGAGGTCGGAGTGGCACAGGCCGGTGGCCTTGATGCGGATCTTGACCTTGCCGGGGCCGAAGCCCACGGCCTGCATGTCCTCGACGACCTCGAGCTTGTCCTGGCCTATCTCGCTCTGCAGTGCTGCGCGCACGGTGCGGCTCCTTCTGTGGGTGTGCGGGTTTCTCGCGTGCTTCGGCTGCGGGGTCCGCTCAGCCGTGTTCGACGACGGTGTCGGCGAGGACCGGGGCGTCGTCCCGGTCGGCGGCGCTCACCGTGACGAGGACGCGGCCGGGCTCCTGCCACATCCGGATCCGCAGGGTCTCGCCGGGGAAGACGATCCCGGCGAAGCGGGTGCGGTAGGCGCGGACGCGGGACACGTCACCGTCCAGGAGGGTGTCGACCACGGCCTTCAGGGTCATTCCGTACGAGCACAGCCCGTGCAGGATCGGCTGGTCGAAGCCGGCCATCTTGGCGAACTCGGGGTCCGCGTGGAGGGGGTTCCAGTCTCCGGAGAGGCGGTACAGCAGCGCCTGCTCCTCGCGGATCCTGCGCTCCTCCACCCGGTCGGGCGCCCGATCGGGCTGCTCCGCCGTCACGGAGGGGCCGCGGTCGCCGCCGAAGCCGCCTTCACCGCGTACGAAGATCTGCGCGTCCGAGGTCCACAGCGGCCCGTCGGCGTCCGCGACCTCGGTGCGCAGGACGATCACCGCCGCCTTGCCCTTGTCGTAGATCGCGGCGACCTTGGCGGTGGAAGCCGCCTGTCCCTTGACCGGGATGGGTCGGTGCAGCTCGATGGACTGGCCGCCGTGCAGGACGGCGGCGAGGTTGACCTCGATGCCGGGGGCTGCGAGGCCGCCCATCATGGCCATGCCCGCGCCGGCGACGGTCGCGAAGCTGGGGAGCACGTGGAGCTTGGACTCCAGGGTGTAGCGCAGCTCGTCGGGGTCGGTGGCGGCCCCGGGGTTGTTCGGGGAGGTCCCCGCGCCGAGTCCGAGGTGGTAGAGCTGGATGTCCTTGTGGTCCCAGGCGATGTTCCCCTGGCGGGGTTCGGCGGCGAGGGCCTTGGCGGCATCGATCGGCATGGGCGTGCTGCTCCCTGTGTTGGAAACACCGTCTTTGAGGCACCGGCTGTGGGGCACCGGCTGTGGAAGCGCGGTGCCTTGGAAGACCTCGGCGCGGCCGTCCGCACCGTCGGCCGCACCGAGGTCGTATGCGGGACCCGGCACTCTAGAACGCGTTCTAGGTTGCCCGGTGAAGGAATGTATAACGCACGCCCCAGCAGTTGGGAAGACTCCTGACTCTCTGTCAGACTCACTTCGCCCACGGCGCGTTGCGCCGGTACGGGACACTTCGCCCCTACTCTGGCCGGGTGGATGAGATGCCCGTGGCCCTGCGCCCCGCCCGATCCCTGCGGGTGCTCCTGGACCCGCCGAACCCGGCCCTGGCCGTTCTCCTGGGCCTCCAGCCGGACATCGAGGTGGTGGCTTCGGCGCTCGCCCGCCCGGCGGTGGCACTGACGGATTCGGTGGACCGCGTCCCCGCGCTCCTGGCGGATGATCCGGAATGCCGGATCCTGGTGATGACGGGCTCCGCCCATCCGGGCCTGCCGGAGGCCGCACTCACCGCCGGGGCGGCCGGCCTGGTCGTGCGGGACGGCCCGGTCGAGGACCTCGCGGACGCCATCCGCCGCACCTCCCGGGGGGAGTCGGTGGTCGACCCGGCACTGGAAGCCCCGCAAGCGCCGCAGGCCTCGTAGGAACCGTCCGCGCGCACGGCCGACGGCCGGGTGCGGGGGCCCGCCGGGCCCACCTCGTGGCGCCTTGATGCGGGAACGAACCCCTCAGGGAGACGCGCGCCGGCCGGGAAACACCAGCCGGCCGCTCCCGCGGGGCAGTCGGACCCCGGTCAGATCGTGACCGGGCCGTGGGCGGTGGCGAACTCGACGGAGACCAATCCCGGTTCCTCGTCCTCGACCCAGGTGACGTCGATCTGGTCGAGGGGGTGGTCGGCCGGTTCGCCGAGGAATTCGGCGATGGAGGCGGCGTCACCGGCGATGGAGACCCCGTGGATGGTGCTGGAGGTGCGCGGGTCGGCGCTCGGGCGCTCCTCGGTGGGGACCAACCACTGCAGGAAGTACGGCAGTTGCGGTTCCTCCAGCAGTTCCAGCAGGCCGATCTGCTTCCACCTCAGGTCGAACCCGTCGGGGCGGACCCGGTGGCCCTCGGCCGCGCTGCGGCCGAGGCGGGCCTCGACCGGGGCGATGTCGTCGACGGAGACCACCCAGCCGAGCCAGCCGCCGCCCTCGGCGGCGCGGCGCGCGACCGCCTGACCGAAGGGTGCGCGGTCGGCGGCGGGGTGGTCGAGCGTGGTGACGACCTCGACGTAGGTACCGCCGCTCAGCGGGAGGATGAAATTGCGGGTGCCGAACCGCGGGTGCACGCCGCCGTCGACGAACCCGGCGCCGAGGGCCGATCCGATCCACTGGACGGTGGAGACGAAGCTGTCGCGGGCCACCGCGTAGGACACGTGATCAAGTCGCACCGCGCCATCATCACCCGGCGATCCGCACAAATCCCGACGCCACGCCCGCCGCCCCCGGCCGTGTCCGCCGTGGAACGGATGCGTCCGCCGTGGAACGGATGCGTCCGCCGTGGAACGGATGCGTCCGCCGTGGAACGGATGCGTCCGCCCCGCGGATCCTTCCGGAGGGAGGATCCGCGGGGCGGATGGGGTGCGCGGCGGCGGCGCGCAGGGCGGACTCAGCCGGAGGCGGGCGCCGTCCAGTCGTCGACCGTCCGCGACGGGTCCAGCGCGATCGGAAGCCGCTCCAACCCGCGGAACGCGGGGAAGGGCCCCTTGAGCCACTCCTCCTCGCCGGCCCCCCGTGTCGCCAGGACCATGTCGGGGAACCGGTCGAACAAGGTCGCCAGAGCGGTCTCCAGCTCCATGCGGGCGAGCGGGGCGCCGAGGCAGTAGTGCGGTCCGTGGCCGAAGCCCAGGTGGGTGCTCTGCAGTCCCTCCCGCGTCACGTCCAGGGTGTCCGGTGCGGGGAACTTCTCCGGATCGCGGTTCGCCGAGGCGATCGCGATCTGCACGAGAGAACCCTTGGGGACGGGGGTTCCCCCGATCTCCATGTCCTCGATGGCGTACCGGAACGTGGAGGTCTCCACCGAGCCCTCGAACCGGACGAGCTCGTCGATCGCGTGGGGCAGGAGTTCGCGGTCCTCCTGAAGGAGGTGGAGCTGATCGGGGTGCGTCAGCAGGTCGAAGACGGCGTTCCCGATCTGGTAGGTGGTGGTCTTGTGCCCGGCGAAGAGCAGCACCCAGATCATCGACACGAGTTCGTCGTCGGTCAGGGCCCCGCCGTCGTGCTGCGCCTCGATCAGCACGCTGAGGAAGTCCTCCGAGGGACGCGCGCGCTCGCGGGCGATGAGGCCCGTGAAGTAGTTCCGCAGCCAGTTCTCGGCCGCGGCCAGGTCACTCGCCATGTCCTTGCTGAACCGGGCGCGCGTCACGTTGCCGAACCACTTCAGGACGTCCGTGCGCTCGTCGCCGACGATCCCGAGCAGTTCACAGATGACCATCACGGGAAGCGGAAGGGCGAACGACGCCATCAGGTCGACGGGAGAGTCCGTCGGGCACCGGTCCAGCAGTTCGTCGGCGATCTCCTGGATGCGCGGGCGCAGGTCCTTGACGTGGCGCGGCGTGAAGGCCTTGTTGGCGATCTGGCGCAGCCGGGTGTGCCGAGCGCCGTCGGCGAAGAGCAGGTTGTCGTCGAGCGCCTCGCAGGTGTCCCCGAAGACGGCGTGGTAGAGGTCCGGGCGCTCGTGCATGTCCTTTCCGATGCGTGGATCGGAAAGCACCCGCAGGGCATCGTCGTACCGGGTGACCAGGAACGTCGCCACCCCGTTCCGCGTCGTCAACTGGGCGACGGGGGCGTTCTCACGCAGTGCCTGATAGACCGGATAAGGGCACGTCCGGTACTCCGGCGTGCCCATGGACACGGCTGCCACGGCTTTGTCGACCGGAAGGCCGTCACTCACTGCCACTGCGGGTTCGGTCGTCACGGGCTCAGACCTCTCGTGGGGCTCGACTGTCCAGCCACCTCACTCCCTCTGCCCGCGGGCCGAAAAACGCCGAAAAACACGGATTACCCCGTTCGGGCCCGAAACTACGCCCGCCTGAGCGGATCGGCCGGGTCCCCGACCTGTCCCGCGCGCACCCGCGCGGCCCCGCCATAAGGTCCACCCCATGCCGGACATCGCAGACCTCACCCCGCCGGACGACGGCAGCCGCGACAGGATCGACGTCCACCACCATTTCTGCGCCCCCGAGTGGCTGGCGTGGGCCGAGGGCCAGGGCCTGGTGAACCGGAAGGCCCTCCCGCCGTGGGCGCGCTGGGACTCCGCGGCGGCCCTGGACCTGATGGACCGGGCGGGCATCGCCACCGCCGTCCTCAAGCCGATGCTGCCGGCGCGCTACGCGACGTCCGCGCAGCTGCGCGAGGCCACCGGCATCACCCTGCGGGCGGCGGCGGAGGTGACGGCCGCGCATCCGGGCCGCTTCGCGTTCCACGCCCCGCTCTTCCTCGACGACCCGGAGGTCTCGCTCTGGGCGCTGCGGCGCGGGCTCGACGAGCTGGGGGCGGTGGGGGTGAACGTCACGGCCAACTACGGAGGCGTCTACCTGGGCGACCCCTCCTACGCCCCGCTCTTCGCCGAACTCAACGACCGTTCCGCCATCGTGGACACCCACCCCCACAACCTGCCCCTGCCGACCGGGGCACCGAGACCGGGCGGAGCCCCGTCCCCGGGCGGAACGCCGGGGCCGGGCGCGGACGGAGCTCCGTTCCCGGGCGGAACTCCGTTCCCGGACGGGGCGCCAGGCGGGGGCGGAACTCCGGGGCCGGGAGCGGTGGCCGTCCCGGGGATCCCGAACTTCCTGTGCGACTTCCTGCTGGACACGACGCGGGCCGCGCTGAACATGATCCACAAGGGCACCCTGGACCGGTTCCCGAACCTGTCGGTGATCCTGCCGCACGCGGGCGGCTTCCTCCCGCACATCGCCACCCGCGTACAGGCCTTCGCGGGCGCGCTCACCCCGCCCGTCGACCCGGCGATGGTCCGGGACCACCTGCGCCGCTTCTACTACGACACGGCCGGGCCCATGTCCCCCGCGGGGACCCTGCTGGCGATGGCTGCCCCCGACCGCATCCTCTTCGGCAGCGACTGGCCGGCGTGCCCCGCGGACATGGTCACGGACATCGCCCTGCCGGCGCTGGCGGGTGACCCCGCGCTGACTCCGGCGCACCATCGGGCGATCAACCGGGACAACGCGCTGCGCCTGATGCCGAGCTTGGCTCCGCTGAGCCCTGCGCGCGTCTGAGGCTCCCGCGGCCGGCTGCCCGGGCCTCAAACGCCGGACGGTCTGAAGCGGGGGCACCGGGCTGCGCCCGGCACCGGCCCACCCGCAGCCCGCGCCGACACCGACACCGACACAGCACACCCCGGCACAAGGGGCCGCCCCGTCGCGGGCTACCGCCGCAGGAGGGTGACCACCGCCGCGCCGCCCAGGCCGATGTTGTGCGCCAGCGCGACCCTCGCTCCCTGGACCTGGCGGGGCCCCGCCTCGCCCCGGAGTTGCCAGACGAGTTCGGCCGCCTGGGCCAGGCCGGTCGCACCCAGCGGGTGGCCCTTGGAGATGAGGCCGCCCGAGGGGTTGACCACCCACCGGCCGCCGTACGTCGTCGCGCCCGACTCCACCAGTTCCCCGGCGCCGCCGTCCTCGCACATGCCCAGCGCCTCGTACGTCAGCAGCTCGTTGATCGAGAAGCAGTCGTGCAGCTCGATGACGTCCACGTCCCCGATCCCGAGCCCGGACGCGGCGAAGACCGCCCGCCCCGCCGCCGCCGTCATCGGCTTGCCGACCACGTCGATGCAGGAGCCGGAGGCGAAGGACGCCTCCGTGTCCGTGGTCATGGACTGGGCGACGATCTCCACGGCCCGGTCACCCAGCCCGTGCCGCTCGACGAAGCGCTCCGATACGACCAGCGCCGCCGCCGCCCCGTCCGAGGTCGGCGAGCACTGGAGCTTGGTCAGCGGCTCGTGGATCGTCTTCGCCGCGAGGATCTCCTCCACCGTGTAGACGTCCTGGAACTGCGCGTTCGGGTTGTTCGCCGAGTGCCGGTGGTTCTTCGCGCCGACCGCCGCCAGCTGCGCGGCCGTGGTCCCGTACAGCTTCATGTGCTCCCGCGCCGCGTTCCCGAAGATCTGCGCGGTGGGCGGGGACATCTCGAAGCCGTGCCCGGCGGCCATGATCCCGTAGTGGCGGGCGACCGGGGAGGTCTTGAAGTCGCCGCCGTCCGCCCCGCCGCCCAGCGCTCCGCGCTTCATCTTCTCGAAGCCCAGCGCCAGCACGCAGTCGTTGATCCCGCCCTCCACGAACTGCCGCGCCATCATCAGCGCCGTCGACCCCGTCGCGCAGTTGTTGTTGACGTTGTAGACGGGAACCCCGCTCAGTCCCAGCTCGTACGCGGCCCGCTGGCCGGCCGTGGAGGCCTGGAAGCAGTAGCCCACCGGTACCTGTTCGACCAGCCCGTAGTCGATGCCCGCGTCCGCGAGGGCCGCGTCACCGGCTTCCTTCACCATGTCCCAGTACTGCCAGTCCCTCGACTCCGGCTTCTCGAACTTCGTCATGCCGACGCCCACGATGTACGACTTCATGCTTGTCCCCACTGCCCTTCGGTTCCGTCAGTCCCTGGGAAGGCCGAGAATGCGCTCGGCGACGACATTGAGCTGGACCTGTGTGGTGCCCCCGGCGATGGTCAGGCAGCGGGACATGAGCATGCCGTGCACGGCCCGCTTCCCGGCCCCCTCGTTCACCGCGCCCGCCGGGCCCAGCAGTTCGAGCGTGAGCTCGGCGGTCCGCTGCTGGTGCGGGGTCTGGACGAGTTTGCGTACGGACGCGCCCGCGCCCGGCTCCAGTCCGGAGACCTGCTGGAGCGTGGTGCGCAGCCCGATGCAGGCCAGGGCGTGCGCCTCGGCGGCGAGGGCCCCGATCCGCACCCGGTATCCGCCTTCGAGTTCGGCGGAGCGGGCGAGCAGCGCCTCCAGGCCGGTGTCGAAGGTCATCTGGTCGGCCATGTGGACGCGTTCGTTGCCGAGGGTGTTGCGGGCGACCTTCCATCCCCCGTCCTCCGCGCCCACCAGGGCGTCCGGCGGGAGCGCCACGTCGTCGAAGTACACCTCGTTGAAGAGGGCTTCGCCGGTGATCTCCTTGAGCGGCCGGATGTCGATCCCGGGGGTCTTCATGTCCACGATGAAGTAGCCGAGCCCCTTGTGCTTGGGCGCGTCCGGGTCGGTGCGGGCCAGCAGGATCCCGTAGTCGGCGCTGTGCGCGGAACTGGTCCACACCTTCTGCCCGTTGACGATCCAACCGTCGCCGGGTCCGGCGCCCGCCCGCTCCGCCTTGGTCCGCAGCGAGGCGAGGTCGGAGCCCGCGCCCGGCTCGGAGAAGAGCTGGCACCAGGTGACGTCCCCGCGCAGCGTGGGGAGCAGGTAGCGCTCCTGCTGCTCGGGGGTCCCGTAGGCGAGCAGTGAGGGCACGACCCAGGTGGCGATCCCGAGGTCGGCGACCTTGACCCCGGCGGCCGCCAGTTCCTGCTGGACGACGAGCTGTTCGACGGGTCCGGCGCCGAGCCCGTACGGGGCCGGCAGGTAGGGGGCCGCGTACCCGGTGGGTGCCAGCACCCGGCGGGCGGTGGCGGGGTCGAGCCCGGCCGCGTCCGCGATGGCGCTACGGGCCTTCGCGCGGTGGGTCTCGGCCCGCGCGGGCAGCTCCAGGCGCAGCTCGCGCCGCGCGCCGCCGGCGGCGAGCCGTACGGCCCGGACGCGGTGGCCGTCGCCGGAACCGAGGAGCTGGCGGGCGACGAGGGCCCGGCGGAGGTAGATGTGGGCGTCGTGCTCCCAGGTGAAGCCGATGCCGCCGAGCACCTGGACGCAGTCCTTGGCGCAGGAGTACGCAGCGTCGAGCGCGGTGCCTGCGGCCAGCGCGGCCACGAGCGAGCGCACCTCGGCCGGCTCCTCGGTGGCCTGGGCGGCGTCCCAGGCGAGTGCCCGGGCCTGCTCCACGCGCACCAGCATGTCGGCGCACAGGTGCTTGATCCCCTGGAACTGCCCGATGGGCCGCCCGAACTGCTCGCGCACCTTCGCGTACTCGGCGGCGGTGTGCAGCGCCCAGGCGGCGGTGCCGCAGGCGTCGGCGGCGAACAGCACGCAGGCGAGGTCCCGGACGAGGGCGGCGTCGAGTTCCAGCAGGGCGCCCGGTCCGGCGGTGACCCCGCGGGCGCGGACCTCGGCGGTGGGCCGGGTGGGGTCGGCGCTGTCCTGGGTGCGTACGTCCAGCGCGGCCGCGTCGACGGCGAACCAGCGGGTCCCGTGCGCGGTCTCGGCGGCGAGCAGCACGAGGTCGGCCTCGCCGGCGCCCAGCACCGGTGGCGCGGTCCCGTCGAGGAGGTATCCGCCCTCCACGGCCACGGCGGTCAGGTCCCCGGGCCCGAGCGCCACGGCCCCGACCCGCCCGCCGAGGGGCTCGGCCCCGGCCCGGTCCAGGAGCACGGAGGCCAGCACGCTCGGCAGGTACGCCCCGGGCAGCGCCGCCCGGGCGGCCTCCTCCACCACGACGGCCAGGTCGAGCAGGGTCCCGCCCTCCAGGTGCGGTTCCAGCAGCCCGGAGGCGAGGAGCCCGTCCCAATAGGCGGACCGCGAGCCCGTCTGCGGCGGGGTGTCGAGGAGTTTGCGCACCTCCTCGGGCGGCACGGCCCGCGCGACCCAGCCGCGCACGGCTTCGGCCAACTCCCGCTGTTCCTTTGTGATTCCGATGCCCATGCGCGGCAGAGTAGAACACGTTGCATTCTGGCGGAAGGTCGGAACTGAAACGTGTTCTCGCTTCGGGAACCGGTGCCGCACCCCCGCGCAACCCGTACCGCCCGGAGGGATCGGCGTCAGGCGAGCGGGTGCTCCTCCCACTGGGCGACGACGCGGGCCGCCTGCCTCTTGAGGGAGGCGACCAGGTCCTGGGCGCTGCGGGCGGTCGTGGAGCGCAGGACGGCGACACTGATCTCCCGGGCCAGGGGCGGACCCTCCAGGGGCCGCACGGCGAGGTCGGCGCGCGGCGCCCCCAGCGCCAGCCGCGGGACCAGCGAGACCCCCGTACCGGCCGCGACGAAGCCCTGCACGACGCCGTAGTCGTCGGTGCGCATCACGTGCACCGGCTCGAAGCCGTGCTGCGCGCAGGCCCAGGACAGCAGACGGTCGCACGGGTCGCGGGGGTCGGCGGCCCCCACCCAGCTCTCCTCCCGCAGCTCCTCCAGCGGCACCCGTTCCAGGGCCGCGCACCGGTGGTCCTCGGGGAGGACCAGCAGCAGCGGATCGGTCAGGAGGGGGTGCACTTCGAACTCGTCCTCCAGGTCGAGCCGGTCGCCGGGCTGCGAGAAGACCAGCGCGGCGTGCAGCTCCCGCGACCGCAGGCCGTTCAGCAGGACGGGCAGCTCGCCCTCCACCAGGGAGACGTGGACGCCCTGCTCGTGCAGGGACCGTACGGCGCCGGGCAGCAGCAGGGCGCCCGCGGTGGGGAAGGTCCCGATGCGCAGCGCGCGCGTCCCACGGGCCGCCTGGTCGCGGACCTCCCTCTCGGCCAGCCGCAGCCGGGACAGCACCGCCTCGGCGTGCGGCAGCAGCGTCTCGCCGAGCTCGGTGAGGGTGGCGCCCCGTGGGCCGCGCTGCACCAGCGGGGCGTCGAAGTGCCGTTCCAGGACGGCCAGATGATGGGTGACCGTCGGCTGCGAGTAGTGCAGGGCCCGGGCCGCGCCGGCGAGGGAACCCTCGTGGGCGATGGCCCTCAGGACGTGGAGGTGCCGGATCTCGAGCATATAGACAGCGTATGGAGATCCATAGGTGGATGCAGCATTCCTCTAGGTCTCCGAGGGCCCCCACACTGAGCGACGTGAACAGCCCCCTCGCTCCAGCACCCCCCTCCCGCCCGACCGGGACGTCCCAGGATCGCGCGCCCTACGCGGAGGCGCTGCGCGCCCACGCCGACCGCGCCTGGCTGCGCCTCAACGTGCCCGGCCACGCCGCCGAGGACGACCGCCCCCTGGTGGAGACCTTCGGCTCGGGCCTGCTCCGGCTGGACTTCCCGCCGCTCCTCGACGGGCTCGACCTCGGCACGGCCACGCCGATGGACCAGGCCACGGAGCTGGCGGCGCAGGCGTGGGGTGCGCGGCGTACGTGGTTCCTCACCAACGGCGCCTCGCAGGGCAACCAGATCGCCTCCCTGATCACACCGATGCTCGGCCGCACCCTCGTCGTGCAGCGCAGCGTGCACTCCAGCGTGATCGACGGCCTGGTGCTCTCCGGCCTGAAGGCCGCCTTCGTCCAGCCCTCCCTCGACACCGAACAGGGCATCGCGCACGGGGTCACGGCCGCGGCCGTCGCCGACGCGGTCGCGTCGCACCCCGACGCGGCGGCCGTGTACGTGGTCTCGCCCAGCTACTTCGGCGCCGTCGCCGACATCCGGGCCATCGCCGACACGGCGCACGCGCACGGGCTGCCGCTGATCGTGGACGAGGCCTGGGGCTCCCACTTCGGCTTCCACCCGGGCCTGCCCTCCGGCGCGCTCGCCCAAGGCGCCGACCTGGTGACCTCCAGCACGCACAAACTCGGCGGGAGCCTCACCCAGTCGGCGATGCTGCACCTGGGCCACGGGCCCTTCGCCGAGGTGCTGGAGCCGCTGATCCACCGCGCCCACCGCCTCGTGCAGTCCACCAGCGCGAGCGCGCTGCTGCTCGCCTCCCTCGACGTCGCCCGGCGAGGTCTGGCGTGCGGGCACGACAGCATCGGGGCTTCCCTCCGGGCCGCGGACTCGCTGCGCGGGACGCTGCGGCGCCTGGGCCGGTACGGAGTGGTCAGCGACGGCTTCGGACGGTTCCCCGACATCGTGGCCGCCGACCCCCTGCGCGTCGCCATCGACACCAGGGCCGGAGGGATCAGCGGCCACGAAGCCCGCCGCAGGCTGTTCCGCGATCACCAGATCATGGTCGAGGTGGCCACCGACTCCGCCGTCGTCGCGGTCGTGGGCGCGGGCAGCGCTCCGGACACCGACCGGTTCGTCGAGGCGCTGCACACCCTCCCGCGCCCCCTCGGCGCCGGCGCCGACGGCGCGAAGCGGCTCCAGCTCCCGGCCCCCGGAGAGGCCGTACTCACTCCGCGCGAGGCGTTCATGAGCGCCGGCCGGGTCGTCCCCGCGGCCGAGGCCGTGGGCAGGGTTTCGGCCGACACCCTGGCCGCCTACCCGCCGGGCATCCCCAACGTGCTGCCCGGCGAGGTCATCACCACCGAGACGGTGCGGTTCCTCCAGCTCACCGCGGCCGCACCCAACGGCCACGTACGCGGCGCCGTCGACCCGGCCGTCGGGCATCTGCGCGTCGTCGAAGCCTGAGCGGACCGCCCTCCGCGCCTGTCCGCCGCGGCTGCCTCCTCCGGGATCGGGGATCGGGGATCGGGGATCCGGGATCACACCCTCGGACGAGAACTCCGTGCCGGATCAGGACCGTTCGTAGTAGTAGCCCTCGCCGTGCGAGGGGCCCACGTTGTGCTGGAGGCCGGCCGGCTCGCTCTTGGTGAAGAAGGAGGGATCCAGGACCCCGCAGAACTGGCTCGTGGACTTGGACTTGTCCACCGCCGCCGCCCCGATGTTGATCCGGGCCCCGCCGGAGGCCATCGACGTCACCTTGGCGATGTGCTCGCAGTGGCCCATGTTGGAGTCGCCGATCAGCCGGACGGCCCCGGACCGGGTGATGGTCACGGTGTCCGGCTGGCCGAGGTTGAAATCGCCCTTGTAGGTCCAGGTGCCGGTGAAGTACGCGGGGACCGTGGCGCCGCCGCCGGAGGAGCCTCCACCGCTCGGCGAGCCTCCACCGCTCGGCGAGCCCGATCCCCCGGGGGTGGCGCCCGGGCTGGTGCCCGTACCGGCGCCTCCGGCGGCCGGTCCACCGCCGCCCTGGGTCGCGCTGCTGCCGCCCGGGGTGCCGGAGCCACCGCCGGGGGTCCCCGCGCCCGCCGCGGCGGCCTGGCCGTCCGGCGCCGGTACGGGAGGGCTCTGGGAGGCCTGGGGGCTCTCGGG
This sequence comes from Streptomyces sp. NPDC006450, assembly GCF_040612195.1. Taxonomy (NCBI): domain Bacteria; kingdom Bacillati; phylum Actinomycetota; class Actinomycetes; order Kitasatosporales; family Streptomycetaceae; genus Streptomyces; species Streptomyces sp. NPDC006450. Next base: position 14,164 of record NZ_JBEXPT010000120.1, read on the forward strand.
GTTCGGCGCACCCGGTGCCGGCGAACCGCTCGCCGCCGAAGGGGAGCCGGAGGAGGCGCCGGGCGTCACGGGCGCGCTGCTCGCCGGGGGCGCGGCCTGTGCCCCGCCGTCACCGCCGCCGAACGGCTGGAGCAGGGTCACCGTGCCCCCGCCGACGGTGAGCACCAGCACGGCGGGCACGGCCACGGTCCACCGCCGCCGGGCCCCGCGCCGCTCACCCTCCGCGGTACGGCCGGCGCCGACGGCTGCCGGCCCGGTCACCGCCCCGACGACCGGCTCGGCCGCCGGCCCGCCCGCCGGCTCGGCCATCTCGGCGGCCTGCCCGTCCGGCCCGCCGGGGGCGCCGGACCCGCCGGCCGCACCCGCCTCCGGCCGCAGCCCGACCGTCTCCCGGTCCAGGGTCTGCGCATCCCCCGTGCCCCCGCCCACCGCGGGTACCGCTTCCGCGTCGAGCAGCCGCGCCGCCTGCCGGGCCAGCCGTTCCACCACCTCGGGCGGCAGCCACGCCCCGCCGCTCACCGCCGGGCGGACCCGCTCCGGATCCGCCAGCAGCTCGTCCACGCCCGGCCGTTCCTCCACGCCCTTGACCAGGCAGCGGCCGATGAGCGCGCGCAGGGAGGGGTCCGCCACCCGCTCCAGGGCCGGTTCGCCCTCCACGATCTGGAACATCACCGCGTGCTGGTTGCTGGCGCCGTGCCCGAAGGGCAGCTCGCCCGTGGCCGCGTACATGAGGACACAGCCGAGGGTGAACACATCGCTCTTCGCCCCGGCCCGCTGCCCGCGCACCTGCTCGGGCGACATGAAACCGGGCGAGCCGACGACCATGCCGGTGCTGGTGAGCAGCGATTCGACGGAGGTCTCCAGGGCGCGCGAGATCCCGAAGTCGATGACCCGGCTGCCCTCGACGGTCAGCATCACGTTCGACGGCTTGAGGTCGCGGTGCACGATCCCGGCGGTGTGGATGTCCTTCAGCGCGTGCAGCAGTCCGTCCGCGAGGGCGTGTACGGAGTCCACGGGCAGGGGGCCGTGCCGGCGCACGATCTGTTCCAACGACAGCCCCGGTACGTATCCGGTGGCCACCCAGGGCCGTTCGGCGTCGGGGTCGGCGTCCAGGACCGGAGCGGTGTACCGCTCGCCCACGCGCCGGGCGGCGTCGATCTCGCGGCGGAAGCGGGCCCGGAACTGCGCGTCGGCGACGTGCTCCTCGTGCACCACCTTCACCGCGACCGTACGCCCGCCCTCGGAGCGGGCCAGGAACACCCGGCCCATCCCGCCGGCACCGAGGCGCCCGAGCAGCAGGTACGGCCCGATCCGGCTCGGATCCCCGGCCGCGAGCGGCTTTATGCCGCCCTCGACGTTGTCGTCGTCACTCCGTGCGCTGCTCATGCTGCCCGTCCCCCGGTGTTCCCCTGCGGTCTGCCTGAACGGCCCTGGCCGGTCCGAATCCGCCTCAGCCTAAAGGCAGTTCGCCGCGGTACGGGCGCAGGGTCGCCTGTCCCGGTTGCAGATTCGGGACGGGAAGCCGAGCGAGGACGTGCGGGGGGCTGCTCCCGGTCGGGGCGATGGCCGACCACCGGCGCACGGACCGGAACTCCACGGACAGGAAGGCTCGTTCGGTGTGACGCCCCTCCCCCGCGGCTAGCGGACCCGCGCGTGCTCCACGGCCGCCGCGGCCAGGCCCGTGATGAACGGGTGGGCGCGGCTGCCGTCTCCGTCCAGTTCGGGCTGGAAGAGGGTGGCCAGGAAGAAGGGGTGCTCGGCCAGTTCGGCGATGCGGATGTCGCCTGATTCGTCGGCGCCGGTGAAGGTCATGCCGTGCGCCCGCAGCACGTCCAAGTGGAGCGGATTGGGGCCGTAGTTGCAGTGGTACCGCGCCTGCGTGCGGTCCGCGCCGAGCAGCCGGGCGGCGCGGGAGCCGGGGGTGACCCGGACCGTGCCCTCGTGGCCCACGAGCGAGCAGGCCAGCGGGACGACCACGGCGTCCTCGGCGGCGGTCGCGGGGGCGTTCTCGGCGTGACCGGCCCGGTCCAGGCCGCAGACGGTACGGGCGAACTCCAGCAGGGCGTGCTGGAAGCCGCCGCAGGTGCCGAGGAAGGGGATGCCGTTCTCGCGGGCGTCCTGGATCGCCGCGAGCACCCCGCCCTCGCTGCGGTAGGGGCTGCCGGGCAGGACCCAGACGGCGTCGAAGCCGTCCATGCCCTCACCGGCTTCCTCGGTGGGGATCCAGTAGGCGTCCAGGTCCAGGCCCTCGCGCAGGCGCAGCGCCTCCAGCAGGGCGGGGACGCGGACGTGGGAGCGTACGGCCTCGGAGCGGTCCGCGATCAGGGCGATGCGTGCGGTGGGGGCGGTCGGGGCGGTGGTGTGGTTCCCGTTCATGACGGTCATCTTCCGAGCCGCTGACCCATCACGTCCAACGATGATCTGCACTACCCGCATAAGCAATACTGATGGACATGGATCCGCATCTGCTGCGCACCTTCGTCGCGGTCCTCGCACACCGCTCCTTCTCCACCGCCGCCTCGGTCCTCGGCTACACGCAGTCGGCCGTCTCCCAGCACATCGCCGCGCTCGAAGCCGACCTGGGCGCCAGGCTGGTCGAGCGCCGGCCCGTCGCACCCACCGAGGCGGGGGCCCGGCTGATGGAACACGCCCCCGCGCTGCTCCTGCGCCTGGACGCGGCCCGCGCCGACATCGCCCGCCTGCACCGGACCCCAGACTCCCGTCTGACGCTGGCCTGTTCGCCCGCGGCCTTCGGTCCGGCGCTCGCGCAGGCCCTGGCCCGGCTGCGCGCCGCGGGGCCGGTGGTGGTCGACCTCCACGTCCTGGGGCGGGACGCGGTGGTCGAGGAGGTCCTGACCGCCCGCGCCGACCTCGGCCTCGTGGACGGAGTGGCCGCGCCCAGCGACCCCCTCCCCCTGCCCGACCTCGGCCCCACCCTCACCCTCGGCGTCGCCGAAGAGCCCCTGGCCGTGCTCTTCCCGCACCACCACCCCCTGGCGCGGCGCAGTACGGTCCGGCTGCCCGACCTCGCGCAGGCGCAGTGGATCGACGCCCCCGACACGGCTGTCCCCCTCGCCCGGCTCCGCGAGGTCAGCCACACCCCCGGCTTCCACCCGCGCATCCGCCACCACGGCACCGACCCGTACGCTCTGGCGGCCCTGGCCGCCGCCGGCCACGGCCTGACCGCCCTCCCGCTCTCCCTGGCCACCACCTTCCCCGGCACCACGGCGGTCCCGGTCCGGACCCCCCGCCTGGTCCACCGCACGGAACTCCTCCACCCCACGGTCCCCACCCCGCACACGACCCGCCTGGTGGCCTTCCTCACGACGCCGGGCTAGGACCGCCCCCGGCTTCGGGCCGACCGCCCTGCCGGACCCGCCGGACCCGCCGGACCCGCCGGACCTGGCGCATCCACGCGCCGCCCAGCCGCCCGCCGCCCGCAAAGCACGCTCGGCAGGACCGCGGGCGGACCGGCACCTCCGGGACCTGGCGGACCAGGGGCGGGACGTGGCCGAGGGCTCCCTTTACCTGCGCACCACCTGGCCCCGGACCCGGGCGGGCCTCCTCGTCAGGGGCTACTGAGCGCGGTGGGGCCGGTCCTGCCCCAGGAGGAACTCGGTCGCCCGGGCGATGGCCTCGGCGTACGTGGGGTGCACGGCCTCCGACTCCTCCTCGTGCCCGTCCGCGGCGACGGCGGTGTACCACCAGGCGTCGGCGTCCGGGTCGTGGTGGATGACGGCGGCGCCGCCCGCGTAGCGCAGCGGGATGGACTCGCTCGCGGACCGCTTCGCCACCGCGTGGGGCCACTTGAGGCGGGCGGACTGGCGCTTGATGCCGCCCCAGGCCGCGCCGAGCTGGGTGTAGCTGGCTCCGCTGCGGCCTGCGACGGTCGCGGCGCTCTCCGCCATCCGGTCGACGGACCGCTTGGCTTCGTACAGCGCCCGCAGCAGGGCCAGTTGTACGTCGGGGGCGGCCATGAGGGCGGAGTCGAAGGGTTTGCCGGCGGCCCGGTAGGCCTGCGCGCGCGTCGAGATGCGCTGCGCCAGCGGGCGGACCGCGTCGAGCACCTGGTCGTCCATGTCGAACGCCTCGTCCTCGGCGGGCTCGCTCCAGGCGGGCTCCACCAGGGCCATGACGGTGGCCCAGAAGTCCTCGTCGTTCCGGTCGGGGGTCGGGATCGGTACCGCATCGTCCATGCGACATGTCTACCTGCCGCGAGACCTACTCGACAAGTAAAACTGTCGACAGATATAGCGACAGTTGCTCTCGTCCGCCTGCGTCCCGGTCCGCCCCCGGCCGGTGGGCGGGCCCGGGCATGGCGTCCTACCAGCGGGTAAGGCAGCATGGGCCGCCGACGTACGCCCCTGTGCGCCGACGTAGGCCGCACGCCGCCCACCCCGCAGGAGGAACACCATGGCCAGCCCCAAGCCGGAGACCCTCGCCGCCTTCGAGGCCGCCAAGGGGTTCATGCCCGTAGGAGAAGGGCTCGCCCTGTACGAGGCGGCCGCCTCCGCGGCGCGGCTCGGGCTGCCGTTGCTGGAGGTCGGGACCTACTGCGGGCGCTCGACGATCCTGCTCGCCGACGCCGCCCGCGAGGCGGGCGTGAGCGCGCTCACCGTGGACCACCACCGGGGCAGTGAGGAGCAGCAGCCCGGCTGGGAGTACCACGACCCGAGCGTCGTGGACCCGGAGATCGGGCTGATGGACACCCTCCCCACCTTCCGCCGGACCCTGCACCGGGCCGGCCTGGAGGACCACGTCATCGCGGTCGTCGGCCGCTCCCCGCAGGTCGCCGCGGCCTGGGGCGGCAAGCTCGGCCTGGTCTTCATCGACGGCGGCCACACCGACGAGCACGCCACGGGCGACTACGAGGGGTGGGCCCCGCACGTCGCCGAGGGCGGCACCCTGGTGATCCACGACGTGTTCCCCGACCCGGCCGACGGCGGCCAGGCCCCGTACCGCATCTACGTGCGCGCCCTGGCCTCGGGCGCCTTCGAGGAGGTCTCGGCGACCGACTCCCTCCGCGTCCTGCGCCGCACGGGCACCGGCATCTGACCCCGCCCGCCGCTGATTCGGCCCCCACCCCCCCAGCCTCGCCGACGTTCGAGGCGGGGGGTCCCGGGGCACCGACCCCCGGCATCGGCTGCGCGCTCGCGCACGGCGCTCACGGTCCCCCCCGGGGGAGGCACGCCAAGTCAGCGGAGCATATAAGCGCACCGCGCCCCCGGATGGCCCACGGTCCGTACGCCCGGCCGACCGCCGGTCTAGCATCGCCGGGTGCGCTACGACGAAAGCTCCCCGCCGCTCCCCGAGTCCTCGACGTCCATCAGCCCGGACCGGCCCTTGTACGCCCGCCGGTCCACCCTGGTCGTCGCGGCGGCCGCGATCGCCCCGGCCGCTCTGGCCGGGTGGGTACTGACCGAGGTGCTGAGCGCGGGCGCGGGCGACGACAACCGGCCGCCCCGGATCGTGATGCCGCTCTCGGCCTCGGCGTCGGCGCCCTCCGCGACGGCGGCGCCGTCCCCGG
>NZ_JBEXPT010000121.1:0-19482 GCF_040612195.1 Streptomyces sp. NPDC006450
CCCGCACCCTGTGAGGGGTGCGGGCCACGCCCGTCTGCACGTGCAGCCGAAGGCGGCTGCTACTGCTGCTGCGCGGTGCCTACTGCGCGGCCTTCAGGATCTCGCGCGCCAGCTTCGCGGTCTCGGTCGGCGTCTTGCCGACCTTCACGCCCGCGGCCTCCAGGGCCTCCTTCTTGGCCTGTGCGGTGCCAGAAGAACCGGAGACGATCGCACCGGCGTGACCCATGGTCTTGCCCTCGGGGGCGGTGAAGCCCGCGACGTAGCCGACGACCGGCTTGGTGACGTTCTTCGCGATGAAGTCCGCCGCACGCTCCTCGGCGTCGCCGCCGATCTCGCCGATCATGACGATCAGGTCGGTGTCGGGGTCCGCCTCGAACGCCTCAAGGGCGTCGATGTGCGTGGTGCCGATGACCGGGTCGCCACCGATGCCGACGGCGGAGGAGAAGCCGATGTCACGGAGCTCGTACATCATCTGGTAGGTCAGCGTGCCCGACTTGGACACGAGACCGATGCGGCCGGGCTTGGTGATGTCGCCCGGGATGATGCCGGCGTTGGACTGGCCGGGGGTGATCAGACCCGGGCAGTTCGGGCCGATGATCCGCGTCTTGTTGCCCTTGGAGGTCGCGTACGACCAGAAGGCGGCGGAGTCGTGCACCGCGATGCCCTCGGTGATGACGACGGCCAGCGGGATCTCGGCGTCGATCGCCTCGACGACCGCGGACTTCGCGAACGCCGGCGGGACGAAGAGGACGGAGACGTTGGCGCCCGTCTTCTCCATCGCCTCGGCGACGGAGCCGAAGACCGGGACCTCGGTGCCGTCGAAGTCGACGGTCGTGCCGGCCTTGCGCGGGTTCACGCCGCCGACGATGTTGGTGCCGTCAGCCAGCATCAGCTTGGTGTGCTTCATGCCCGTGGCACCGGTCATGCCCTGGACGATGACCTTGCTGTCCTTGTTGAGGAAGATAGCCATGTGAGTCTGTGACCTCTGCCCTTACTTCGCAGCCGCGAGCTCGGCGGCCTTGTCGGCCGCGCCGTCCATGGTGTCCACGCGCTGGACCAGCGGGTGGTTGGCGTCCGAGAGGATCTTGCGACCCAGTTCGGCGTTGTTGCCGTCGAGACGGACGACCAGCGGCTTGGTGACCGCCTCGCCCTTGTCCTCGAGCAGCTGCAGCGCCTGGACGATGCCGTTGGCGACCTCGTCACACGCGGTGATGCCACCGAAGACGTTGACGAAGACGGACTTGACGTCCGGGTCGCCGAGGATGATCTCGAGACCGTTGGCCATGACGGCGGCGGAGGCGCCACCGCCGATGTCCAGGAAGTTGGCGGGCTTGACGCCGCCGTGGTTCTCGCCGGCGTACGCGACGACGTCGAGGGTGCTCATGACGAGACCCGCGCCGTTGCCGATGATGCCGACCTCGCCGTCGAGCTTCACGTAGTTGAGGTTCTTCGCCTTGGCGGCGGCCTCGAGCGGGTTCGCGGCAGCGTGGTCCACGAACTCCTCGTGGCCCGGCTGGCGGAACTCGGCGTTCTCGTCGAGCGAGACCTTGCCGTCGAGCGCGATGACGTCGCCGGAGGCGACCTTCGCGAGCGGGTTGACCTCGACGAGGAGCGCGTCCTCGGCGATGAAGGTCGCCCACAGGGTCACGAGGACCTCGGCGACCTTCTCGGCGACCTCGGCCGGGAACTGCGCCAGCGCGACGATCTCGCGGGCCTTCTCGATGGTCACGCCCTCGTTGGCGTTCACCGGGACCTTGGCGAGCTTCTCCGGGGTCTCCTCGGCGACCTGCTCGATGTCCATGCCGCCCGCGACCGAGGCCATGGCCAGGAAGGTGCGGTTGGTGCGGTCGAGGAGGTACGAGACGTAGTACTCCTCCAGGATCTCCGGAGCCGTCTCGGCGATCATCACCTTGTGGACCGTGTGGCCCTTGATGTCCATCCCGAGGATGTCCGTCGCACGGGCGACGGCCTCGTCCGGGGTGGCGGCGAGCTTGACGCCGCCGGCCTTGCCGCGGCCGCCGACCTTCACCTGCGCCTTGACGACCGACTTGCCACCCATGCGCTCGGTGGCCTCGCGGGCTGCCTCAGGCGTGTCGATGACTTCACCGGCCAGCACCGGTACACCGTGCTTGGCGAAGAGGTCCCTCGCCTGGTACTCGAACAGGTCCACGCGCGTCCGTCCCTTGTCTTTTTTAAAGATTCGCAGTGATTCGCGGTTGTCTGCTATCTGCGTGGGCGTGCCGCGGAGGGCAACGTGACGGCGCTGTCACAAGGAAGGCGCACACGGTGACCGTGGACGCGGCATGTCCGTCCCGCAGGTTATCCCCGTGGGACGTAGGTCCCTAAATCGCAGATCACACCTGAGCGGTGATACCTGTCACAGATCGCCTCACGGTTGAACTGCATCTTCGTGTGATCTGCCGAGGGCCGGCCGCCGTGAGGGCTCCTCGACGGGGCCCCGCGCGGGCGGCCCGGGGCGGCGCGTGGCGGCGCGGCGGAGGACCACCGGGCTGCCCGCCCGGTCACGGGACGGGCAGGGGACGCTTCTCCAGCGCCGCGGCCATCACCTCCGGGAACAGGTCGGGAGTGCAGGCGAAGGCCGGGGCTCCGAGAGCGGCGAGAGCGGCGGCGTGGTCCCGGTCGTAGGCGGGCGCGCCCTCGTCGGACAGCGCGAGCAGCGTCACGAACTCCACTCCCGCCGCCTTCATCGCCGCGACCCGCTTCAGCATCTCGTCGCGGATGCCGCCCTCGTAGAGATCACTGATGAGGACGACGACGGTGTCGGCGGGACGGGTGATCTTCGACTGGCAGTAGGCGAGCGCCCGGTTGATGTCGGTGCCGCCACCCAACTGGGTGCCGAAGAGCACGTCCACGGGGTCGTCGAGCTGGTCGGTCAGGTCCACGACGGCGGTGTCGAAGACGACCAGCCGGGTCGCGATCGAACGCATCGAGGCCAGCACCGCCCCGAAGACGGAGGCGTAGACGACGGAGGCCGCCATCGAACCGGACTGGTCGATGCAGAGCACGACCTCCTTCTTCACCGCGCGTGCGGCGCGGCCGTAGCCGACCAGCCGCTCGGGAACGACGGTCCGGTACTCGGGCAGATAGTTCTTCAGGTTCGCCCGTATGGTCCGGTCCCAGTCGATGTCCGCGTGCCGCGGACGGCTGATCCGGGCGGACCGGTCGAGCGCACCCGTCAGCGTGGCCCGCGTCCGGCTCGCGAGCCGCTTCTCCACCTGCTCGACCACCTTGCGGACGACGGCGCGGGCGGTCTCCCGGGTGGTCTCGGGCATGGCCTTGTTGAGGGAGAGCAGCGTGCCGACGAGGTGCACGTCCGGCTCGACCGCCTCCAGCATCTCGGGCTCCAGCAGCAGGGCGGACAGGCCGAGCCGCTGGATCGCGTCCCGCTGCATGACCTGCACCACGGAGGTGGGGAAGTACGTCCGGATGTCCCCGAGCCAGCGCGCCACGTTGGGCGCGGACCCCCCGAGCCCGGCCGACCGCTCCCCGGCCCGCTTGCGCCCCGCGCCACCGCCGGACCCGTAGAGCGCCCCGAGCGCGGCGTCCATCCCCGCGTCCGCCCCGCTCAACGCCACCCCGGTCCCTTCTCCCTCTCCCCCGCCCAGCACCATCCGCCACCGCCGCAACCGCTCCGCGCCGCCGCCACTCACTTCTGCACCTGCCATCTGCCTACCTCCCGCTCTCGAAGCAATACCGACCCCACCGGCCGCCCCCACCAACCGCTGCCGCTGCGCGGCGCGAAGTCCCCTCCCCGTTCTTCGCCCGTTCCTCGGGGCTCCGCCCCGGGCCCCGCGCCTCACACGCCGGCGGAAATCCAGCCCCTCCGGCGTGTGGAGCGCGGGTCCGGGGGCCGGCCCCCCGGCAACGGCGCCGCACCCGGCAGCGGGTCCGGGCTGAGCCCGGGGAACGGCGGAAGGGCGGGTAGGGCGGGTAGGGGACTGCACCCCGCGCAGCGGCCTGCCCCACCACAGCCCGCCCGCGCCGGGCGGCCCACCCCAGCCCATCCACCCTCCCCCGCCCGCTCTCCCGCGCCGGGCGGGCGGGCGGGCCGGTCAGCCCGGCGCCCCCGCCAGCAACAGGTGGACCAGGTCCACCACCGCGTCCGCCCGGACCGGGTCCAGCTCCGGACCGAAGCCGGCCGGCGCCGCGCCGAATCCCGGCACGGAGGCCCCCGCCCCGCCGGGCCCCCGCCGCACCAGCTCCCCCAGGCTCCGCCGAACCCCCGCCTCGTACCCCCCGAAGGTCCTCCGCAGCAGCGGCAGTACGTCGATGAACGCCCGCTCCGGCACCGACACCAGCCAGTCGTCGATCAGCCCCAGCAGCCGCTCGTCGTGCACCAGCAGCGTGCCGCCGCCCGAGGCCCCGCCCGCGAACCCCTCGATCCAGCCCGCCGCGTCGGCCGGCGCGCACGCCGGGGACAGCGAGAGCCCCATCAGCCGCGCGGTCTCCCCGGGCGACAGCCGCCCGTCGTCGAGCAGCAGCCGCGCCGCCCGCCCGCGTATCAGCCCGGGGACGGTCTCCCGGCCGGCCAGCGTCCGCAGTACCGCCGCCCAGCGCTCCCGCAGGCCGTCCGTGTCCAGCCCCTCCAGCAGCCCGACCGCGGCGTGGACGCCGTCCACGTGCCCCCGCAGCTCCTGCGCCGCGTCGGCGTCCAGTCCCGCCGCGCAGGCGGGCGGCAGCGCCACGCATATCCGCTCCGCGAGCCCGGCCGCCACCGCCCCCAGCGCCGCCGCGTCGGTGCCGCGTACGTCCCCGTACCGCAGCGAACGGGCCAGCGCGGGCAGCGCCTTGGCCAGGCCCGCCACATCGGTGTCCAGCGCGGCCCGGTCGGCGAGGGCCCGCAGGACGGCTGGCAGGGCCCCGGAGAGCCCGGCCAGCAGGCACCGCTCCGCCAGGGCGGTGATCTCGCCCAAATCCCCGGCGGCCGCCGCGTCGGCCTCGGCCCGGGCGGTCGCCGCCCCGAGGACGGTGGTCCCCCAGATGCCCGCTTCGGCCACCCGCACCGCGAGCTCCGGCTCCCAGCAGAGCCGCCAGGTCTCGCGGAAGGTGCCCGTGCTCCCCCGGGAGGCCGTCGGGAGGCCCCAGTCGATGCCGAGCAGCCGCAGCCGGTGCAGCAGCAGGGACTTGGCCGCGTCGGTGTCCTCGCGCAGGTCGAGTTCCAGCTCCCGGTCCTGCGCCTCGGGCTTGAGCCGCAGGGAGCGCTGCTGGCGGGTGAGGTCCCGCTGGAGCGGTACGACGGGAGCCGCGTCGGGGACTTCGCCGAGCACGTCCCCGACGACGAGCCGGTCCTCGATCAGTGCGAGCGGTATGTCGGAGCCGTCGCACATCACCGCCCGGACCGCTTCCAGGGTCTCCGTCAGCCCCGGAACCGGGCGGCCCCGCATCGCGGCCAGGGTGTCGGCGAGTCGGACGGCTTCGATGACGTGGGCCGGGGACACCTGCCGGTCCTCCTCGCGGAGCAGGCCCGCGACCTTGGTCAGCCATCGCTCGACCGGCCGGTCCCGGGCCGCGAAGAGGTGCGCGTACCAGCCGGGCGAGGTGATGCCCGCGCCGTATCCTCCGGCCCGGGCGAGGCGCCGGTGGGTCCAGGGCACCCAGGTGGTCTCCACCTTGACCTTGGGCAGCCCGGTGAGGAGCGCCTTGTCCGCGGCCGCGGTGGTCTTCGCCCGCAGGGCCGGGACGTGCCAGGCCCCGCAGACGACGGCGTAGGCGTCGCCGAACTCCCGTCGTGCCGCCCGCATCCGCTGCCGCATGTACGCCTCGCGCACCAGGTCCCGAGGGTGGCCGCCCGCACCGTACTCCTCGCGCAGGGCGCCCATGGCCTCCCCGAGCGCCTCGAACGCGCCCAGCGGGTCGGCGGCCGGTCCGGCCCCGCCGCGGTGCTCGACCACGTCCTCCCACCACCGCTCGGGGTCCTCGTACCCGGCGGTCCCGGCCAGCACGGCCAGCGGATCCAGCCGTAGGGACCCGGGTGCCGCTCCGTCCGCCTCGTCGTCCTCCTCCCCCTGGTGCCGGGCCTGCGGAACGGCCAGCGAGTGCGCGGCCGGGAGGTCGATGAACCGGACCGGTACGTCACGCTCCTGCGCCCACTGGATGGCGGCCCATTCCGGGGAGAAGCCGGCCAGCGGCCAGAACGCGGCCCGCCCCGGGTCGTCGGCCGCGTGGGCGAGCAGGGCGACGGGCGGCCGCATCCCCGGATCCGCGGCGAGCGGGAGCAGCGCGTCCCCCTCCGGCGGTCCCTCGATCAGCACCGCCGCCGGCCCGGCCGCGTCCAGGGCGGCACGCACCGCACGGGCCGAGCCGGGTCCGTGGTGCCGCACGCCCAGGAGCAGCGGACCCGCGGACGGGCCCGGCGTCGCCGGGCTCATGCCGTCACCTCCCGGCAGGCCCGGTAGAAGTCCTTCCAGCCGTCGCGCTCGCGGACCACTGCCTCCAGGTACTCCTGCCAGACGACCTGGTCGGCGGCCGGGTCCCGGACGACGGCCCCGAGGATCCCCGCGGCCACGTCGGAGGGGCGCAGGACGCCGTCCCCGAAGTGGGCGGCCAGGGCGAGGCCGCCCGTGACCACCGAGATGGCCTCGGCCGTGGACAGGGTGCCGCTGGGCGACTTGATCTTCGTACGCCCGTCGTCGGTGACTCCGCCGCGCAGCTCGCGGAAGACGGTGACGACGCGACGGATCTCCTCCAGGCCCTCCGGGGCGGCGGGCAGATCGAGGGCGCGGCCCATCTGGTCGACGCGGCGGGCGACGATGTCGACCTCGGCGTCGGCGGTGGCGGGCAGCGGCAGGACGACGGTGTTGAAGCGCCTGCGCAGCGCGCTGGACAGCTCGTTGACCCCGCGGTCGCGGTCGTTGGCGGTGGCGATGAGGTTGAAGCCGCGCACGGCCTGCACCTCCTGGCCGAGCTCCGGTATCGGGAGCGTCTTCTCGGACAGGACGGTGATGAGGGTGTCCTGGACGTCGGCGGGGATCCGGGTGAGCTCCTCGACGCGGGCGGTCATGCCCTCGGCCATGGCCCGCATGACCGGGCTCGGCACGAGCGCTTCGCGGCTCGGGCCGTGGGCGAGGAGGCGGGCGTAGTTCCAGCCGTACCGGATGGCCTCCTCCGGGGTGCCGGCGGTGCCCTGGACGAGCAGGGTGGAGTCTCCGCTGACGGCGGCCGCGAGGTGCTCGGACACCCAGGTCTTGGCGGTGCCGGGCACACCGAGGAGCAGCAGCGCGCGGTCGGTGGCGAGGGTGGTGACGGCGACTTCGACGATCCGGCGCGGGCCGACGTACTTGGGCGTGATGACGGTGCCGTCGTCGAGCGTGCCGCCCTGCAGGTACGTCGCCACGGCCCACGGGGAGAGTTTCCAGCGGGCCGGGCGGGGCCGGTCGTCGGCGGCCGCCAGGGCTTTCAGTTCGTGCGCGAAGGCGTCTTCGGCGTGCGGTCGCAGCGCCTCTGCGGTGGTCTCGTTCCCGGTCGTGGCCATGGTCCCCCTCCAATGCTCCGCAGCCGCTTCCGACTGCTGGAACCACGATGCACCCGACCACTGACAACACCCCCCGGTGGATGCGTTGTTGCAGGTCAGAGCGATTGTCAGTGGGGGTCTCTACGGTGGAACACATGACTGAGCAGGGGGTCCGCTGGACAGCGGAACAGGTACTGGCTCTGGCTCCTGACGACGCCTCACGCAAGGCGGGGGCCAGACTCGGTGGGGCGGGGCCGTGGTCACAGACCGGAGGTTCCGCTTCCGGTGCGGTGTGGGGGTTGTGCAAGGGCAGCGGCAGCAAGCCGTACCGGACGGTCGTCGACCTGTCCGGGCCCGCGTACAAGTGCTCCTGCCCAAGCCGGAAGTTCCCGTGCAAGCACGCACTGGGCCTCCTGCTGCTCTGGGCCGGGGAGGGGCTCGACACCTCGGCCGGAGCCCCGGCCGACTCCTCGGCCGGGGCTCCGGACTGGGCGGACGAGTGGCTCGCGGAGCGGGCCGCGAAGGCCGCGCGCCCAGCCGCCGACCGTTCCGGCCGGGCGGGGACGGCCGATGCCGAGGGGGCACGCAAGCGGGCCGAGCGGCGGGCGGCCCGGATCGGCGCGGGGGTCATCGAGCTGGAACAGCGGCTCGCGGACCTGGTGCGCGGCGGCCTCGCCGGTCAGGAGCGGGCGGGATACGCGGCCTGGGAGGAGACCGCCGCCAGGATGGTCGACGCCCAGGCGCCCGGACTGGCGGCTCGGGTGCGGGAGTTGGGGACGATACCCAGTTGCGGCACCGGCTGGCCCGCCCGGATGCTGGAGGAGGCCGCGCTGCTGCACCTGCTGGACCGGGCCTGGCTGGGGGTCTCCGCACTGCCGGAACCGCTGGCCGCGACGGTCCGCAGCCGTCTGGGACTGCAGCCCCGGACGGACGGCGAGGCCGTACGGGACCGCTGGCTCGTGCTGGCCCAGTACGACACGGCGTCACCGGACGGCCGTCTCACCACCCGCCGGATATGGCTGCGCGGGCTGGCGAGCGGGCGGCCGGCCCTGGTCCTGGACTTCGGCCCGCCCGGGCGACCGCCGGGGCTGGCGCTGCCCGTCGGTTTGGTACTGGAGGCGGAAGCCCGCTTCCGGCCCGGCTCCGCCGGGCTGCGTGCGGATCTCGGGGAGAGGTTCGCGCCGGCCGCGCCGTGCCGGACCGCGCCGACCGGCGTGAGCACGGGCGAGGCACTTCAGGCGTACGGCACGGCACTGCGCGAGGACCCCTGGCTGGAGTCCTGGCCGGTGGTGCTCGGTCCGGTGGTTCCGATACCGGGGGGACAACAGGGAGGACGACAGGGAGAGCAACAGGGCACAGCGGCATGGCAATTGGCGGACGCGGAGGGGACGTCCGCCCTGCCCGTGCCCCTGACCGGGGGCGGGAGCCGGCCCGCGACCGGGCTGTGGCAGCTGGCCGCACTTTCGGGGGGCGGCCCGTTGACGGTGTTCGGCGAATGCGGACACCACGGATTCACCCCACTGACGGCCTGGCAGCCGGACTCCTCGGAGCCGGTGGTGCTGGGCTGAGCGGAGCGCAGGGGGAAAGCGGCGGCGCGGGGGCGCCGACGTATTCGAGACGAGTGAGCCGGGGGGCTTTCGTGGACGACAACCACGCCAGTTGAGGCCGTAGGTACGGCCGTGTGCACCACAGGGAATCAGACCGATCCGACCGAGCTGCTCCGGTCCCGCGGAGGGGGCGGGACCGGAGCACGACACCTGCACACGGCACGGCACGCGAGGGAAAGAGGGAGGGCAGCCGGTGAACACGACCGCGGACACGACGACGGACAGAACGACGGGCACCACGACGGGCGGGTCGACGGACACGGCCTACGGGGGCGAGAACTGGGACGAGCTGGTGGGCGCCGCACTGCTGGGCACCGAGCGGCGCCGGGGCAGTCCCGAGGCCCTGCTCGGGGCCGCGGCCGTGCAGACGGTACGGCGCCGGGCCGGGCTGAGACCCGCCGAGGCGGGTCCGCGGCCCGAGCCCGCGCCGCACGATCCGCGTCCGGAGCCGCCGGAGCCGGCTCGGCGGCGGCTCGCGCAGCTGTTGGCGGGCCGGGCCGGAGCGGGCGGCGGCAGCGGGCGGCGGGGGGCCGCCCCGGACCTCACGGAGCTGCTGCCGCAGTGGCTGGCAGCCGCCGGGCAGCACGGGTACCGGGCACCGGCCTCGCTCGTGCCCGCGCTGCTGGACGTCGCGCGGGCCCGCACCGACCTCCGGCCCCAGGCGCTGGCCCTGGCCGGGCCGCGCGGGCTGTGGCTGGCCCGCCTCAATCCGGACTGGCGGTTCGCACTGCGCGGGGGGTCCGGGGGAGCCGGCGAACTGCCCGACACGCAGGACGCAGCGGCGGTGGAACGGCTGTGGCAGGAAGGGCTGTTCGCGGAGCGGGTCGCACTGCTCGGCCTCGTACGGGCCCACGAGGCGGCCGCCGGGCCGCGGCTGCTGGAGACCACGTGGAGCACCGAGCGGGCCGAGGACCGGCTGATGTTCCTCGACTCCTTGCGGGTGGGGCTCTCGGCGGGTGACGAGCCCTTCCTGGAGGCGGCTCTGGGCGACCGCAGCCGCAACGTGCGGGCGACCGCAGCCGAGTTGCTGTCCGCACTGCCGACCTCGGCGCTGGCCGGGCGGATGGCGGAGCGGGCCCTGGCCTGCGTCGGCCCGGAGGGGGTGACACCACCCACTGAGTGCGATGCGGGAATGCTGCGCGACGGCGTGGTCAAGCGGCCGCCGGCCGGGCGCGGTGAGCGGGCCTGGTGGCTGGGGCAGTTGGTGGAGTCCGCGCCGCTGTCGTGCTGGCGGGACCGGTTCGGGGGGCTCGACCCGGCGGAGATCGTGGCGCTGCCGGTGGCCGAGGGCTGGGCGGAGGAACTGCACGCGGCCTGGTGCCGGGCCGCGGTGCGGCAGGGTGACCCCGCATGGTCGCTGGCGCTGCTCGGCTCGGCGTCCGCACCGCCCGCGGCAGGGCCGGCGACGGCGTCGCTGGCCGAGCGGGCGAAGCTCCTGTCGACCCTCGGGGAGGCGGAACGGGCGGCGTGGGTCGCGGAGTTCATACGCGCACACGGGCTGTCGGAGGCGTTCCAACTGCTCGGAGTCTGCGTGGTGCCGTGGGCGGGGGCGCTGGGACGGGCGGTGATCGAGGCGCTGGACTCCGCGCGGGAGGCCGGCGGCTATCCGTGGAGCTTCAGCGGGGTGATGGGGCTGGCGGAGCGGTGCCTCGACCCTGCGGAGGCGGGGAGGCTCGATGCGCTGGCGGCGGAGCCGGTGGAGGAGGGGGGTGCGGCGGCGTACTGGTCGGAGGCCTTCCAACGGCTGGTCGCCACGCTGCGCCTGCGGGCGGCGCTCCACGCGGAACTGACACCGCGGCGCTGACCACTGCCCCGCCCCGGGGGGCCTGCCCCCGCCCGCCCCGGGGTGCGGGGCGCCGTTGGTGGGGCGCGGGGCGCCGTCGGTGAGCTCCGGGGCGCCGTCAGCGGGGTGCGGGGCGCCGTCGGTGAGCTCCGGGGTGGAGAGGCCTGCGGGTCAGAGCCCTGCGGGGCACGTCCCCTACCCGCCCTTCGCCCGATCCCCGGGCGCCGCCCGGAGCCCGCGCCTCAAACGCCGGCGGGGCTGGGGTGCCCCCGGGATCCCCCGGGCTCCGCCCGGAACCCGGCCCGCAAGCGCCGGGCGCGCCGAGGAAGGGGTGCCGGGCTGCGCCCGGACCCCGGTCCTCACGTGCCGGACGGCTGAAAGCACCCGGGTTCCGCGCTTCGAATGGGCGGCGGGGGCCAGCCGTACCGCCCCGCCGACGCATGGGGCGGCCCACCGGCCCGCACGCGCGGGACGGCGCCGGCCGAGTCCAGCCCGTCCGGCGTCTGAGGACCAGAACGCCGCGGCAGCACGTCCAGCCCCTCCCGGGCCACGGGGCCGGGAGGGTCGCCCGGAAGCCGGCCCCGTCGGCGGCTACGCCGGCTGGCGGACGTGCGCGCGGACCCAGTCGACGATGGCCGTGGTCGTTGCGCCCGGCGTGAAGATCTCCGCCACGCCCTTCTCCTTCAGCGGAGCGATGTCCGCCTCCGGGATGATGCCGCCACCGAACACCTTGATGTCCGCCGCGTCGCGCTCCGCGAGGAGTTCCAGCACGCGCGCGAACAGCGTGTTGTGCGCGCCCGACAGGATCGACAGACCGATCGCGTCGGCGTCCTCCTGGATCGCCGTGTCGACGATCTGTTCGGGGGTCTGGTGGAGGCCCGTGTAGATGACCTCCATGCCCGCGTCCCGAAGGGCCCGCGCGATCACCTTGGCGCCTCGGTCGTGGCCGTCGAGGCCCGGCTTGGCCACCACCACACGGATCGGACCGGTCACACCCATCGCACTGCCTCCCGAGTGAACGAACGTTAAGTACAGCATTGCGCACACCCCCGTTTCACGGTCAACCACGAGGGGGAAATCACACGTGGGATGGCGTACCACCGCTCCGCGCCGACAGCCGCACGGCACGGAGCGGTCGGTCGCCCCGGTCCCGAGACGACAGGACCTAGGGGGGCCGTCCATGGGGCTGACCATGTCCGGGGCCGCGCTGCGGGCCGGCGTACTGGAAGTCATCGTGCTCGGCGGGCACATCCTGCTGTATCCCACCGGCGTCCTCCCGGAGCGACCCGCCGCCGCCACCCACGAGCGCCCGCCGGTGCTGCTGCTCCACGGGTTCACCGACAACCGTTCCGTCTTCGTCCTGCTGCGCCGCACCCTCGGGGCCGGCGGCCGGCGGCAGGTGGAGGCGTACAACTACTCCCCCTTCACCCGCGACCTGCGCGTCACCGCCCGGCACCTCGCCCGGCGCGTCGAGGAGCTGTGCGAGCGCACGGGGCAGGACCGGGTGGACCTGGTGGGACACAGCCTCGGCGGCCTGGTCGGGCGGTACTACGTCCAGCGCCTCGGCGGCGACGCACGCGTCCGCACGCTCGTCACGCTCGGGACCCCTCATGCCGGGACCCGCGTGGCGCCCTTCATGGACGCGCACCCCCTGGTCCGGCAGATGCGCCCGGATTCCGAGGTGCTCACCGAACTGCGCGCCCCCGCGCCCGGCTGCCGGACGCGGTGCGTGGCGTTCTGGAGCGAGTTCGACGCGCTGATGGACCCGGCCGGGACGGCCCGTATCGAGCACCCGGACCTGCTCGTGGAAAACGTGCAGGTCACCGGCATCGGACATCTCGCCCTGCCCGCGCACCCCACCGTCATCGCGGCGGTGCGGCGCTCGCTCGACGGACCCAGGCCGAGCGCCCTCCCGCACCCCGGCGCCGCTTCCGTCGCCTGACCCGGCCATCTCGCCCCGGCCTCGACCTCGACGCCGACCCGCCCCGGCGTCGGCATGGACGTCGACCACGGGAGCGAAATCCGACCCCACACTCGAACGCTTTTCGAACTCAAGGCCAAGGGTCGGTCTTCGGGCGACCGAAAGGCGGCCGAATGCCCGGTTCCGCCGAGCATAAAACCCTCCGAAGATTGTCGTTGCGTGTAACCGCCGGGTACAGTCACGCCACTGCTCTCCTCCGAGGACCCCACATTCCTCGGCCACCCAGGCCCCCCGCTGCCGAGGCGAAAGAGAAGTTGGTGAACGACCGCCCCTCGTCGGGCCAGTACCCCGATTTCGGGTATGACGGCCTTTCCACCACCACTTTCGCTGGCGATTCAGCCTATGCGTCCTATGAAACGCAGGGCCAGGGCTACAACTACGGTGCCGCCTACGGTTCCTACGACACCGGCTCGTACGACACCACGGCTTGGACCGCCCCCCAGAACGGCTACGCGCAGCCGTCGGCCGACGGATACGCCGGCTACGACGGCTACCTCTCGACCGTCCCCGCCCAGGGCGGCGTCTCCACGGACTACCAGTCCACCGCCTTCGGTTACGAGACCTCCGCCGAGCAGACCGGCCACTGGTCGGTCCCGGGCTACGGGACCGAGACCGGCGCCTACGACGCCACCGCCTGGAACA
Organism: Streptomyces sp. NPDC006450; assembly: GCF_040612195.1. NCBI lineage: Bacteria > Bacillati > Actinomycetota > Actinomycetes > Kitasatosporales > Streptomycetaceae > Streptomyces > Streptomyces sp. NPDC006450. The sequence continues at coordinate 13,485 of NZ_JBEXPT010000121.1, forward strand.
CGGTCTCCGAGCAGACCTACGGGTACGGCGGTTACGAGCAGCAGCAACAACAGCACGTCCCGGAACCGGTGCACGGGGAGGCCCACGGCCAGGCCCATGCCCAGGTGCACGAGCAGCAGTACGCCTACGACTACGGGTACGGGGTCTACGCCGCCACCTCGCCCGAGGCCGAAGCCGGCGTCGATGTCGACGCCCATGTCGACGCCCATGTCGATGTCGACGCCGATGCCGGCCTCGACGTCGAGGCCGACGTGGCCTACACCGAGACCGCCGTCTTCGAGTTCCTCCCCGCCGATGGCGCGGACGCGGACGCCCAGGTCCACGATCTCCCCACCCAGGCCATGCCCGTCACCCCGGCCGCGCCCGCCGAGCCGCGCCCCTCGCGCCGCGCGGGCTCCAAGCCCGGTTCGAAGCCCGTCGCCAGGGCGAGTACCGCCAAGGCCGGCAGCAGCAACCGCCGTCGCACCCCGGCCAAGCGCTCCGCGCTGCTGACCGTGGCCGTTCCCTCGGCCTGCGTGATGGGCGTCGCGGGTGTCGCCGCCGCCTCCGTGGGCGGGCTCACCGGTACGGAGAAGCCGTCCGAGGAGACCACCACCCTGGCCGCCCCCGACCCGGCCTCCATCAAGCCGGTCGCGGCCAACAGCAAGCTCGACACGCAGCTCACCGCCCTCAGCGCCGACGCCGGCGACTTCGCGGACCGCGCGAGCCGCACCCAGGAACGCATCGACCTGCGCCTGCGCCAAGACGAGGAGAAGAAGAAGAAGGCGGAGGAGGCCGCGGCCAGGGAAGCGGCCCGCCCCAAGTTCGCCCTCCCCGTCGCGCGCCACGGCCTCAGCGCCGGCTACGGCCAGGCGGGCGTCAACTGGATGTCCGTCCACACCGGCATCGACTTCCCCGTGGGCTACGGGACTTCGGTCATGGCCGCCACCGACGGCACCGTGCGCAGCCAGTTCAACAGCGCCTACGGCAACATGGTGATACTCACCGCGCCCGACGGCACCGAGACCTGGTACTGCCACCTCAGCAGCGCCAAGATCCGCTCCGGAAAGGTCAAGGCCGGCGACGTGATCGCGTACTCCGGCGACACCGGCAACTCCACCGGCCCGCACCTCCACTTCGAGGTGAGGCCGGGCGGCGGTTCTCCCGTCGATCCCCAGGCGTGGCTGCGTGCCAAGGGCCTGAACCCGAACTAGCGCCGAGCACCTGCCCCGGGCCAAGAACCCGCAGCTCCCAGTCCACGGCCCACAGCATCCGGCCCGCCCCCGAAGGGGCGGGCCGTTTCGCGTCGTCCCGCGCGCTAGAGCTTCTGCACCGGCGCGTACCGCAGCAGGAGCCGCTTCGGCTTCTCGTCCCCGAAGTCGATGGTGGCCTGCGCGTCCGCGCCCGCGCCCCTGACCTCCATGACGGTGCCCAGTCCGAACTGGTCGTGCGTGACCCGGTCCCCGACCACCAGCGCGATGACCGGCTTGTCGGAGGCCCGCCGCGTGGCGAACCCCGACGGACCCGACTTCGTACGCGACGAGGACAGGAAGGCTTCCGGCGAGGTGCCGAACGAGGCCTTCGACCCGCCCGAGCCCGAAGATCCGTACCCCGATCCGGAGCTCCGCACCGGGCCGGCCGGCTTCTGCGCCGCGCCCGTGCGCTTCCACTGCAGGTACTCGGCCGGGATCTCCTCCAGGAACCGCGACGGCGGGTTGTAGGAGGGCGTGCCCCAGGCGCTGCGCATGCTCGAGCGCGTCAGGTAGAGCCGCTCGCGCGCCCGCGTGATGCCCACGTAGGCGAGGCGGCGCTCCTCCTCCAGCTCCTTCGTCTGCCCCAGCGCGCGCATGTGGGGGAAGACCCCGTCCTCCATGCCCGTCAGGAAGACCACCGGGAACTCGAGGCCCTTGGCGGTGTGCAGGGTCATGAGGGTGATGACCCCGTTGCCGTCGGTGTCCTCGTCCGGGATCTGGTCGGAGTCGGCGACCAGCGCGACCTGCTCCAGGAACTCCGCGAGCGTTCCGGGGCCGACCGGCGGGGCGCCGTTCTCGGCGGCCTCGGCCGCCGCCGCTTCCCTGGCCTGCTCGAATTCGAGTGCCACGGCGGCGAGTTCCTGGAGGTTCTCGATGCGCGTCTCGTCCTGCGGGTCGGTCGAGGCCTGGAGTTCGGCGAGGTAGCCCGTCCGCTCCAGGACCGCTTCCAGGACCACCGCCGGGCCGGCGCCCGAGTCGACGATCGTGCGCAGCTCCTCCATCAGCACGTTGAAGCGCTTGACGGCGTTGGTCGAGCGGGCGGCCATGCCGAAGGCCTCGTCGACCCGGCGCAGCGCCTGCGGGAAGGTGATCTTCTCGCGCATCGCGAGCGCGTCGATCATCGCCTCGGCGCGCTCGCCGATACCGCGCTTGGGCACGTTCAGGATCCGGCGGAGCGGGACGTTGTCCTCGGGGTTCGACAGGACGCGCAGGTACGCGAGGACGTCGCGGACCTCCTTGCGCTCGTAGAACCGGACGCCGCCGACGACCTTGTAGGGCAGTCCGACGCGGATGAAGATCTCCTCGAACACACGGGACTGCGCGTTGGTCCGGTAGAAGATCGCGACGTCGCCGGCCTTCGCGTCGCCCGCGTCCGTCAGCCGGTCGATCTCGTCGGCGATGAACTGTGCCTCGTCGTGCTCGGTGTCCGCGACGTAGCCGGTGATGACGGAGCCGCTGCCGGCCTCGGTCCACAGGTTCTTCGCGCGGCGGTTCTCGTTGCGCTCGATGACCGCGTTGGCGGCGGACAGGATCGTCTGCGTGGAGCGGTAGTTCTGCTCCAGCAGGATCGTGGTCGCGTCCGCGTAGTCCTCTTCGAACTGGAGGATGTTGCGGATGGTCGCGCCGCGGAAGGCGTAGATCGACTGGTCGGCGTCGCCCACGACGCACAGCTCTGCGGGCGGCAGGTCCGGGTAGCCGGTGCCGACCAGCTCGCGCACGAGCGTGTACTGGGCGTGGTTGGTGTCCTGGTACTCGTCGACCAGGACGTGCCGGAAGCGGCGCCGGTAGTGCTCGGCGACGTCCGGGAAGGCCTGGAGCAGGTGGACGGTGGTCATGATGATGTCGTCGAAGTCGAGCGCGTTGGCTTCGCCGAGGCGCCCCTGGTACATCGCGTACGCCTGGGCGAGGGTCTTCTCGAAGCCGTCCGCGGCCTGCCCGGCGAAGGCGTCCGCGTCGATGAGCTCGTTCTTCAGGTTGGAGATCTTGGCGCTGAAGGCCTTCGGCGGGAACTTCTTCGGGTCCAGGTCCAGGTCGCGGCAGACGAGCGCCATCAGGCGCTTCGAGTCGGCGGCGTCGTAGATCGAGAAGGACGAGGTGAAGCCGAGCCGCTTGGACTCGCGGCGCAGGATGCGCACGCACGCGCTGTGGAAGGTGGAGACCCACATGGCGTTCGCGCGCGGTCCGACCAGGCCCTCGACGCGCTCCTTCATCTCACCGGCGGCCTTGTTGGTGAAGGTGATCGCCAGGATCTGGCCCGGGTGGACCCCGCGGGCACCCAGCAGGTGGCCGATGCGGTGCGTCAGCACGCGCGTCTTGCCGGAGCCGGCGCCCGCCACGATGAGCAGCGGGGAGCCCGCGTGCACCACGGCGGCGCGCTGCTCCGCATTCAGCCCGTGCAGGAGCGCCGCCGGGTCGATGACGGGCCGGGGGGCGCCGTCCCGGTAGTACGCGTCTGCGGTCATGGGCGCGTCGAACCGGCCCCCGAAGAGATCGTCCGCGTCCGTCTCGGGGGCGGCGTGGTCTTCGGGCGGCGGCGGGACCTCGTCGGAGGGGGAGAGGTCGGCCAGGAAGCTGTCGTCAAAGAGGCTGCTCATCGCCTTCCGAGTTTAGAGGGCGGGACCGACAGCCGGTCCCGCCCCGGGAAAATTCGGCGGCATATGCCCTGCGGACCGTTCCGGCCCCCTTCCGAGGCGCCCCCTCCGGCGCTAGCGTGCTCCGCCAACCGGAAGGAGATGCCGGCCCGTGTACACGTACGGATTCCCCTCGTCCCACCCCTCCCCCCACCACCGCAAGCCGCGCACCCGAAGACATCCGAACGCCCCCGCCGCGGTCGTCACGACCGCGGCCCTGTCCTCCTTAGGCCTGCTCCTCCCCCACCAGGCCGCGGCGGCGCCGGCGCCCCGCCCCTCGGTGGAGGAGGTGCGGGCCCGCGTGGAAGAGCTGCACCGGCAGGCGGGCACGGCCACCCAGGCCTACGACGCGGCCGCCGGGCGGACCGCGCAGGAGCGGGCCCGGCTGTCGGCGCTCATGGACCAGATCGCCGGCACCACCCAGAAGCTGAACGAGGCCCGGCGGCTGCTCGGCAGCCACGCCGCCGACCGGTACCGCGGCGCCGGCGGCCTCGGCGGGACCGCGACCCTGCTGATCAGCGACGATCCGCAGGCCTTCTTCGCGCAGACGCACCTGCTGAACCGGCTCGGCGGCCGCGAGGACGCACTGCTCACCCAGTACACCCGGGCCAGGGCGCAGACGGCCGGCAAGCGCCGGGAGGCGGTCGTCGTGGTTTCGGAGCTGGAGCGGGCGCAGGAGGAGCTGCGCGGGCGCAAGCAGGAGGTGCAGGCCCGGCTCGCGGAGGCGAACACCCTGCTGGCGCGGCTCGGCGCGGCGGAGCGGGCGCGGGCCCTGGCCCCCCGGGCCCCGGCCGCCCCGGGACCGCTGCCCGCGGACGCCGCCGCGTCGGCGTCCGGTGCCAGGGCGGTGGCCTTCGCCCGGGCCCAGCTGGGAAAACCGTACGTCTGGGGCGCGACCGGCCCGCGCTCGTACGACTGCTCCGGCCTGACCCAGGCCGCCTGGCGGGCCGCCGGGATCACGCTGCCACGCACCACCTGGGACCAGGTGAAGGCGGCTCCGCGGATCGCGACGAAGGACCTGCGCCCGGGGGACCTGGTCTTCTTCTACGCGGACATCAGCCACGTCGGGATCTACATCGGCGGCGGCCGCATGATCCACGCCCCGCGGCCGGGGACGTCGGTCCGCGAGGACTCGGTCTACTACCAGCCGATCTACGGGAGCGTCCGGCCGGGGTGAACGCGGCAGCGCCCGCGCTCCGGTCCGTGGGCGCCCGCTGCCTACGCGGCGGCGCCCGCGCTCCGGTCCGTGGGCGCCCGCTGCCGAACCGTCGGCGCCCGCTGGCCGGTGCATCGGATTCCGCGGGCCGCTGCGTCGGCGTGTCCGTCACTCAGCGCCATCGTGCGGTGAGCCGTCCGGCGTGCCGCTCACCGTCCGTATCAGAGGAGTTGGCGCGACGCTCGTCAACTCACTCCTGCCGTTGGTCCGTTCGTGCCTCTCGATTCGCAGGTTCCGCCAACCGGGCCTAGCGTCTTGCACATCGAGGAGCATTTACTGCCTTTTGCGGACAAACTGTTCGCGGCTGCGCCTCGGGGACCCGGAGGATTCACCATGCGTTCCATACGTGTCGCGTCCGTAGCCCTGCTGTCCACCGGCGCCTTCGCGCTCGCCGCGCCGATGGCCTCGGCCAATGACGGCGGGACCACGCCCAACGTCACGTCCTTCGGCTTCACCGTCTCCCCCACCACGGTCGCCCCCGGCGGCACCGTCACGCTGAACGCCACCGCGTGCCAGGAACCGCTGGTGAAGGTCTCTTCCGGCGTCTTCGACGCGGTCGAACTCAACGAGGGCAAGTCCGCCACCGCCAAGGTCGACGCGGACGCCAAGCCGGGTGCCCGGTACGAGGTCACCTTCGACTGCAAGGGCGAGAAGGGCACGACCACCCTCACGGTCGCGGGCCACTCGACCGGCACCGGCACGACCACTCCCTCCAAGGGCGTCAAGGCCGGCCTCGGCGGCGGCGCCTCCGGCCTGAACGGCCCTGAGATCGCGGCCGGTTCGGCGCTGCTGGCCGGTGCGCTCGGCGGCGGCGTGTTCCTGATGCGCCGCCGGGCGGGCGACGGCGCCTGACCTCCCTCCCCCTGACCGCCGGGCCCGTCCGACCCGCCCTCGGCGACCGGACGGGCCCGGTCCAGGGG
>NZ_JBEXPT010000122.1:0-19371 GCF_040612195.1 Streptomyces sp. NPDC006450
GGCCGGCGCCGCCGAAGTGCGGCCGGCGGCACTGCGCCGCGAACTGGCGCCGCTGGACGAGGCGGCCCGGACCGCCGTCCTGCTGGACCTCGTACGACGCCAGGCGGCGGCACTGCTGGGCTACGGCGACCCGAAGGAGGTGGACCCGGAGCGCGACTTCCTGGAAGCGGGCTTCGACTCGCTCTCCGCGGTGGAACTGCGCAACGGCCTGTCGCGGGCGACCGGGCTGAGCCTCTCGCCGATGGTGGTCTTCGACAACAAGAGCCCGGAGCGGCTGGCCCGCTACCTGCTCGACCAGCTCGCCGCACACCTGGCGGGCGACCCGGACACCGCGGCGGGGCCGGCCCGCACCGCGACGCCGACGGCCTCCGCGGCCTCCGACCCGGGTGCGCAGACGCTCAGCGGTCTCTTCCGCACCGCGGTGCAGGCCGGTCAGCTCGAACTCGGCTTCGACCTGCTGGCCGTCGCGGCCCGGCTGCGGCCGAGCTTCACCTCGGTGGCCGACGTGGAGCGGATCCCCGCCCCGGTGAAGCTGTCCGAGGGACCCCAGGGACCGCGGCTGGTGTGCGTGAGCACCCCGATGGCCACCGGCGGCGTGTACCAGCACGCGCGGCTCGCCTCGTACTTCCGGGGGACGCGCGGGGTCAGCGCCGTACCGCTGTCCGGATTCGGGGAGGGCGAGATGCTGCCCGCCTCGCTGGACGCGGCCGTGGAACTGCTCGCCGAGGGCATTGCGCAAGCGGCCGACGGTGAGCCGTTCGTCCTCGTCGGGTATTCGGCCGGGGGGACGCTCGCCTACGCCGCCGCCGAATACCTGGAGCGCGAGCGCGGAATGCGCCCGGCCGGCGTGGTCCTGCTGGACAGCTACCGCAGCGAGGGCGGCGGAGACGCCGGAATCGCCCGGGGCCTGGTCCAGGGAATGATGGAAATGGAGTCCGCCGTCGGCGGATTCGACCTCGGGCGGCTTTCCACGATGGGCCGCTACTCCGAGATCCTGGTCGAGCTCGCGCCCGCGAAGATCGAGGCGCCCGTGCTGTTCGTGCAGTGCGAGGAGCCCTTCGACGCGGCCGCCCACCAGGGCGGCGAGGACCCCACGGGATGGCAGGCGCACCCCTGGGACGCCTCCCAGACCGTGCGGACCGTAGGGGCCAACCACTTCACGATCCTTGAGGACAAGGCCGAGGGCACGGCCCGGGTGATCGAGGAGTGGATCGCTTCCCGCCCCTGACGCCCAGCCCTCACCCCCCACCCCCACCCCCACCCCCTCCCACCCCCTGACAGAAAGAGAGAGGAAGCCCCTTCATGGGAGTACCACCGAGCGCCAAGGGCACCGTCCCCTTCGGTGAACACCGGACCTGGTACCGGGTCACCGGGCAGCTCCATTCGGGCCGGCCGCCCCTCGTCGTGGTGCACGGCGGCCCGGGAAGCACGCACGACTACCTGCAGAACCTCGCCGCGCTCGCCGACGAGGGCTGGCCGGTCGTCCACTACGACCAGATAGGCAACGGCGGCTCCAGCCATCTGCCCGACCGGGGAGCCGACTTCTGGACGGTCGACCTGTTCCTGGCCGAACTGGACAACCTGCTCCGGCAGCTGGGGATCTCCGACGACTACACGCTCCTGGGCCAGTCCTGGGGCGGAACGCTGGCCGCCGCCCACGCTTCGGCCAGGCCGGCCGGTCTGCGCGGCCTGGTGATAGCGAACGCGCCCGCCTCCTACCCCTTGTGGTTGGAGGAACTCGCCCGGATCAGGAAGGAGCTGCCCGACGGGGTGAACGAGACGCTGCTGCGCCACGAGGCGGCGGGCACCACCGGCACCACCGAGTACCACCAGGCCATGCAGGTGTTCTACGAGCGGCACGTGTGCCGCCTCAAGCCCTGGCCGCGCGACTACACCGCCTCGTTCTACGAGGTCTACAACGACCCCACGGTCTACTACGCGATGAACGGGCCCAGCGAGTTCCACGTGATCGGGACCCTGCGCGACTGGTCCGTGACCGACCGGCTGGCACGGATCGACGTACCCACGCTGATGATCACCGGGCGGCACGACGAGGTGACCCCGCTCAGCGCCCAGCCCTTCCAGGACCTCGTGCCCGGACTGCGCTGGGAGATCTTCGAGGAGTCCAGCCACATGCCGCACCTGGAGGAGCCCGAGCGCTTCCTCGGGGCGCTGCGCACCCACCTGCGCGAACTGCTGTGAGCGCCCGGCCCCCACGGGCCCCGTCACCCCGGATTAGGGGCTGGGCAGGGGGCAGTGGGGGCCGCTCGGGGATGAATTCTCCCTAGCATTGCAACACCAGTCGATAACTCACGTCTTCTCGGGCCGGGATGCCACAGCTCTCCGGGCACCGAATGCACATCCTCAAGAAAGCGGAGGAACGCTCGCATGCCCTTGCCCGCCGGCGGTCCCATGGAGGCGACGCGATTTCACGCCTACGGGGCACACCACATAGACGAACTCGCGAACCGTTACGGAATTCCGTCGGACATCCGTGATGCCATTCGTCTGACGTCCATGGTGCTGCCTTTCCGTGTGAACGAGTACGTCTTGTCAGAGCTCGTGGATTGGGACCGGATACCCGAAGATCCCATCTTTCAGCTCGTCTTCCCCCAGCCCGGCATGCTGCCGGCGGAGGCCGAGAAGCGGCTGGCGTTTCTCGCGGCCGGACCCAGCTCCAAGGCGGAGCTGCGGGAAACCGTCAAGGACATCCGCTCCCGCCTCAACCCGCACCCCTCCGGCCAGAAGCAGCTGAACGTGCCGACGCAGGCGGGGGCGGAACTTCCCGGGATGCAGCACAAGTACCGGGAAACGGTCCTGTACTTCCCGGGGCAGGGGCAGACCTGCCACGCGTACTGCACCTACTGCTTCCGCTGGGCCCAGTTCATCGGCGATGCCGACCTGCGCTTCGCGGCGCCGGGCCCCGAGCTGCTCGTCGAGTACCTCAAGGAGCATCCGCAGGTCACCGACGTCCTGGTGACCGGCGGCGATCCGATGGTGATGTCGACGGAGCGGCTGCGCCGTCACATCGAGCCGTTGCTGGACATCCCCACGGTGCGCACGATCCGCATCGGCACGAAGTCCGTCGCGTACTGGCCGCAGCGCTTCACCACCGACCAGGACGCCGACGACGTGCTGCGGTTGTTCGAGAAGGTGGTGGCCACGGGTCGCAACCTGGCGGTCATGGCCCACTTCACGCATGCCCGGGAACTGAGCACCGACCTGGCCCGCAGGGCCGTGTCCCGGATCCGGAGCACCGGCGCGCTGGTGTACTGCCAGGCCCCGCTCGTCGCCCACGTCAACGACTCGGCGGAGGCGTGGCGGGACCTGTGGCGCGCCGAGTTCGCGGTCGGGGCCGTCCCCTACTACATGTTCGTCGAGCGGGACACCGGCCCCTACGAATACTTCAGGGTGCCCCTGGCCCGTGCGGCCGCGATCTTCCGCGAGGCGTACCAGCAGCTCCCGGGCCTCGCCCGCACCGTTCGCGGCCCCGTGATGTCGGCGACGCCCGGCAAGGTGGCCGTGGACGGCGTGGAGGACACCCCCGAGGGCTCCTTCTTCCAGCTGAGGCTGCTCCAGGCCCGGGACCCCGCGCTCGTCGGCCGGCCGTTCCGTGCCCACTACTCCGCCGGCGCGGCCTGGGTGGACGAACTGGAGCTCGCCCCGGAGACACCGGCCGACCTGCGTGCGGCGCTGGAAGGCATCAGCCCCCCCGAGCCGGAGGCCGGGGCCACCGTCAGCGAGGAACGACTGTGACCGAGACCGCGCAGGGCAGGATGTCGCCGAACCTGGCGCTCAACCAGATCGTGGCCGAGCGCCGTGCCGAGGGGGAGGACATCGTCCACCTCGGCTTCGGTGAGGCCCGGCTGCCCGTCTTCGGCCCGTTCGCCGAGGCCCTGGCAGCCGGCTCCCGGCACAATGCGTACGGCCCGGTGGACGGGTCGGCGCAGGTCCGGGAGGCGGTGGCCGGCTACTTCACCCGCCGCCGACTACCGACCGGACCGGAGCAGGTGATCGCCGCACCCGGCAGCAAGCCGCTGCTGATGGCCCTCCAGCTGGTGCTGGTGGGCGACGTGCTGCTGCCGTGCCCTGCCTGGAACAGCTACCGGCCGCAGGCCGAACTGGCCGGCAAGCGGGTGTTCGAGGTGCCCATCCCGAAGGAGTGCGGAGGCGTACCCGATCCGGCGCGGCTCCGCGCGGCCGTACAGGCTGCCCGCGCCGCCGGCGGCGACCCGAGGATCATGGTCCTCACCCTGCCCGACAATCCGACGGGCACGCTCGCTCCCGCGCACATCGTGCGCGAGCTGTGCGCCATCGCCGAGGAACTCGACCTGGTGATCGTCTCCGACGAGATCTACCGGGACATCGTGCACGACCCGGCGACACCGGTGCTCAGCCCGGCGGAGGTGGCACCCGAGCGCACCGTGGTCACCACCGGGCTGAGCAAGACGCTGGCCCTGGGCGGCTGGCGCATCGGCGCGGCCCGGTTCCCCGCGAACCCCTGGGGCGAGCGGGCGCGCCGCGGAGTGGCCTCGGTGGCCAGCGAGGTCTGGTCCACGCTGGCCGCGCCGATGCAGGAGGTGGCCGCGTACGCGTTCGCGGAGCCCCCGGAGATCCGGCAGAGGCTGGCCGACAGCGCCAGGCTGCACGGCTCCGTGGCCCGCGCCGTGCACGGGATCGTGACGGATGCGGGGGCCGAGTGCCGCCCCCCTGCCGGTGGCTTCTACATCTACCCGGACTTCGAACCGTTGCGGGGGGCACTGAACCGGCGGCTAGGGGTCACCGACTCCGCCTCGCTGTTCCAGTACCTCCTCGACGAGCACCGGATCGCGGTCCTCGCCGGCCACCAGCTCGGCGACGACCCCGGAGCCCTGCGGTTCAAGATCGCCACCAGCCTGCTCTACGGGGAGTCCCGGGAGCTCCAGCAGCAGGCCCTGGAAGCCGCGGACCCGGTACGGCTCCCGCACGTCGCCGCGGTACTGGAGCGCCTCCGGGACAGCTTCGCCAAGCTGGCCGGCTAGGGCGGCGGGGCGAGGACATGACGAGGACCGTTCCGGACGGCCCCTCCGGGCTGCGCACCGACACCTCCGCGACACGCTTCCGGGAGGCCATGGCCTCCTTCCCCAGCGGGGTCACGATCGTCACCACGGCGGATTGGGAAGGCAGGTGGTGGGGGTTCACGGCCACCTCCTTCTGCGCGCTCTCCCTGGAGCCGCCCCTGGTGCTGGTGTGCCTCGCCAAGGACGCACAGTGCCACCCGGCCTTCGAGCGCGCGGACTCCTGGGTCGTGCACGTCCTGGGCGCCGCGCACGCGGACGTCGCCCTGCGCTTCGCCACCAAGGGGGCGGACAAATTCGCCGGGAGCCGCTTCCGGGAGGGCTCGCGCGGTCACCCGCTGCTCCCGGAAGCGGCCGCCGTGCTCGAATGCGACACCTTCGACCGGTACGACGGGGGCGACCACACCATCCTGGTGGGCCGGGTCCACGACACCCTCCTGAACCGGATCGACCCGGCGGTCTACTTCCGCCGCGGATTCCACACCGTCTCCAAGGAGGAACAGCCGTGAGCGAGCACAGCACGACCGGCGCGCAGCCGACTGCCACCGACACCCACCCGCACGTGGCCATCCACGCGCACGCGGACGTCCACGAGGACGGGGGAGTGGAGGAGGAACTGCTGCTGGAGGAGGTCTCCATCGACGGCATGTGCGGGGTGTACTGACACGCTCCGTGCCCCCGCACAGGGGCACGGACGGCCACGCGCGGGTGAAGGGACGAGGAGCGGTGCGGTGGGAACGGCGGAGGAGACACAGGACGTGACGGTGCACGACAGGACCCTGTGGGGGGTCGCCGACCTGCATGTGAGCTATCCGGAGAACCGGCAGATCGTCGAGGACATGCACCCCGCCTCCCCCGACGACTGGCTCGTCATCGCCGGCGACGTGGGCGAGATCCTCGACGACGTCGCCGCCGTCCTGCGCCTGCTCGCCGACCGCTTCGACACCGTGATCTGGGCCCCGGGCAACCACGAACTGTGGACGCACCCGCAGGACCCGGTCCAGCTGCGGGGCGAGGCCCGCTACCGCAGGATCGTGGAGATCTGCCGGGGGCTGGGCGTCCTCACGCCCGAGGACCCCTATCCCGTGTGGGACGGTCCGGGGGGTCCGCTGCGCATCGCCCCGCTGTTCGTGCTCTACGACTACAGCTTCCTGCCGCCGGGCTGCACCACCAAGGACCAGGCCCTGGCCCGCGCCTACGAGTCGGGGGCGGTCTGCAGCGACGAGTTCCTGCTGCACCCTGACCCCTACCCGAGCCGCGAGGCCTGGTGCCGGGCCCGGGTCGCCGAGACCGAGGCCCGGCTGGACGCCTGCCCAAAGGACGTGCCCCTGCTGCTGGTGAACCACTACCCGCTCGTCCGGGAACCCACCGACATCCTCTACTTCCCCGAATTCGCCCAGTGGTGCGGTACGCGGGCCACGGCGGACTGGCACACCCGCTACCCCGTCCAAGGCGTCGTCTACGGGCACCTCCACATCCCCCGCACCACCGTCCACGACGGCGTGCCCTTCCACGAGGTGTCGCTGGGCTACCCCCGGGAGTGGCGCCGCCACGGGCGACCGCCCGGCGGGCTGCACCGCGTCCGGCCGACGCGACCGGAGGTCGCACGATGATCGAGCGCATACTGCCCGACCGGGTCGCCGTCGCCTGGACCGGCGAGGACGTACCGGACTCCGAGCTGCTGCCGGAGGAAGCGGCCCTGGTCAGCGCCGCCGTCGAGTCCAGGCGCCGCGAGTTCGCCACCGTACGCAGCTGCGCCCGCGAGGCGCTCGGCGCCCTCGGCCTGCCACCGGTCGCCGTGCTGCGCGGGCCGCGGGGCGAACCGCGCTGGCCGGAGAAGGTGGTCGGCAGCATGACGCACTGCAGCGGCTACCGGGCCGCCGCCGTCGCCGCCGCAGGCGAGGTGCACGCCCTGGGCATCGACGCGGAGCCGAACCTGCCCCTGCCCCACGGGGTGCTGGAGGCGATAGCCCGCGCTGAGGAGCTGCCCCGGCTGCGCCGGCTGAAGGCGGTGACCTCCGGCGGGTTCGGGGCCGCTGCGGTCAGCTGCGACCGGCTGCTGTTCAGCGCCAAGGAGAGCGTCTACAAGGCCTGGTTCCCCATGACCGGTCTCCCACTGGACTTCTCGGAGGCCAGCCTGGAGTTCACCCCGCTGGGCACCTTCACCGCACGGCTGCTCGTACCGGGGCCGTTGTACGACGGAAGCAGGCTCCAGTCGTTCCGCGGGCGGTGGCTGGCGGCCGGAGGTTTCGTCTTCACCTCGGTCGTGGTGCCGGGGCTGCCCGCGAACCGGCCGGACGAGACGGTGCCGCTGGCCGGAGTACACCAGATCAGTACGTCGGCATCGACCCGGGGTGGTGTTAGGTACACCGTCCGTCGACGCCTTCGGGCCAGTGACCGGGCCGCCGAGGGATTGGCAGACTAGGGACGTGTCCGAGGGACGGGCAAGGGAGGGAGTGCAAAAATGCGATTCCGGCAAGCAGCAGTGGCCGCCCTGCGAGGGCTTGCACTGGCAGTGTTCTCACTGGGCGGCTCGATCGTCTTCATCGTCCTAACCATCGTGTCCAGCGTGCTCATGGTGATCGGAATCGGGGCGTTCACCACGCCCCTGGTTCTCCAGGGGGTCCGCTGGTTCGCGAACGTCCGCCGGGTGCTCGCCGCGGAATGGAGCGACGTGCGCATCCCGGCCGCGTACCGCCCCTTCCCGGCGGACATGCGCACCGGCGCCGCCGGTCAGATCGAGAAGCTCGGCTACATGAAGAGCGACCCGGCGACCTGGCGGGACCTGCGCTGGCTGTTCGTCGACATGATCGCCGGCTTCGTGACGGCGCTGCTGCCGGCGGCGCTCTTCCTCTACCCGCTGGAGGGCTACGCCATCGCCATCGGCCTGTGGCGGGTCTACACCGACAGCGGCAGCTACTGGTTCGGCCCCGTGCACGTCACCGGCCAGTGGTCCGCCCTCGGGGCCGCGCTGTTCGGCACCGCGCTGCTGGCGGTCGGCGTGCGCGTCAACCCCACCCTGCTGCGCCTGCACTTCCTGCTGACCAAGTCCGTGCTGGCCCCGGCCGGTCTGGACCTGCACGAACGCGTGGAGCAGCTCACCCGAACCCGCCACGACGCCGTGGACACCTCCGCGGCCGAACTGCGCCGCATCGAGCGGGACCTGCACGACGGGGCACAGGCCCGGCTGGTCGCCATGGGCATGAGCCTGGGCGCCATCGAGGCGCTCATCGGGAACGACCCGGAGAAGGCCAAGGAACTCGTCGCCAAGGCCCGTTCCGAGTCGGTCGACGCCCTGGCCGAACTGCGCGACCTGGTCCGGGGGATTCACCCGCCGGTGCTCGCCGAGCGGGGACTGGGCGACGCCGCAAGGGCCCTGGCCCTGCGCATGCCGGTCCGCGTCGAGGTCAACATCGACCTGCCGGGACGAGCCCCGGCATCCGTCGAGACGGCCGCGTACTTCGCGATCAGCGAGGTCCTGACGAACGTGGTCAAGCACGCCGGGGCGGAAAGGATCTGGCTGGACATCGACTACCAAGATCGGATGCTTCAGATTACTGTCACCGACAATGGTCGGGGAGGCGCCGACCCTTCGGGATCAGGCCTGACGGGGATCGAGCGGCGCCTGGGTACATTTGACGGTGTACTGGCCGTCAGCAGCCCCGAGGGCGGTCCCACCATGGTGACGATGGAGATTCCGTGCGCGTTGTCTTGGCCGAAGACCTCTTCCTCCTCCGGGACGGTCTGATCCGGCTGCTCGAAGCCTTCGACTTCGAGATCATCGCAGCGGTGGACAACGCACCGGAACTGACCCGGGCCTTCGAAGAGCTGGAGCCGGACGTCGCGATCGTCGACGTCCGGCTTCCGCCGTCCTACACCGACGAGGGCCTGCAGTGCGCCCTGGAGGCCCGGCGCAGGAAGCCCGGCCTGCCGGTCCTGGTGCTCTCCCAGCACGTGGAGCAGTTGTACGCGCACGAGTTGCTCGCCGACGGCAGCGGTGGGGTCGGCTACCTCCTCAAGGACCGCGTACTCGACGCGGCGCAGTTCGTCGAGGCCGTACGCCGCGTGGCGGCCGGCGGCACCGCGATGGACCCGCACGTCATCTCCCAGCTCCTGAACCGCCGTTCGGCGGCCGATCAGCCGGTGGGCAAGCTGACCCCGCGCGAACGCGAGGTGCTGGAGCTCATGGCCCAGGGCCGCTCCAACGCGGCCATCGCGGGCCAACTGGTGATCACCGAAAGGGCCATCGCCAAGCACACGGCGAACATCTTCACCAAGCTCGGACTGACCCAGTCGGACGACGACAACCGCCGCGTGCTCGCCGTACTGGCCTACCTCGACCAGAACTGACGGCCCCTGAACGCCGGGTCCCGCCGCGGCGGGACCCGGCGGCCCCGATCAGCCGGAGCCCTTCGGCGTCCGGCGGACGTGCGGGAGTAGGCAGCGCGGGGACCGCCCGCGCCAGGCACCGGCCCACACCCCCGCCCCGTAGGCAAGGTCGTCCAGCCGACGCGCCACCACGAAGCGGAGGGGGTCCAGGTCGGGGGAACGCATCCGGTGGTCCAGTACTCCGTCGGCCACCGCGGCCACCAGGACCGCCCGGCGCACGCGCGACGAGACCAGGCAGCCGGCCAGGCTCAACGGCCACCAGTGCCGCAAGAGAAGCCCCGCGGTCTGCTCGGCGGTCGCGGCCACTCCCAGCCCGGTCAGGGTGGCCGCGAGCCGCCGCGGTTCGGCCGTACCCGCCGGGATCTTGCGCGTGTAGCCGCGGGCCACCGCGAGGAGCACGGCCACGGCCACCGGAACCGACCAGCGGCGCTGCGCGAGCAGGGCCACGGCGAGCCCCGCGGCCCACGGCGTGAGGGTAGCCGGGGCGACGGCCGCACCGTGCCGCACCGCCAGGGCGTGCGCCCCCGAACCGTAGTAGGCCTTGCGCCCCAGCCATGCGGCGAAGCCGGTGCGGTGGTCGTGCCGGACGGACGCGGCGGGATCGTAGCGGATGCGGTCACCCCCGGCGGCCAGCCGCCAGACCAGGTCCACGTCCTCGGCGACGCGCATGCTCTCCGTGAAGCCGCCCCCGAGCCTGTCCACGCGCGCCACCAGGCAGGCGCTGGGCAGCCAGGGCACGCGTGAATGCGGGTGCACCAGCGCGGGATGGGAGTGCAGGTCCAAAGAGGACCGGGCGGCCTCGTAGCGGGCGATCCAGTTGCCGCGGTCCGAGGTGACCCCCTCGCGCAAGCCGAGGATGCGCGGCCCGACTACCGCCAGCTGCGGGTCGTGGAAGTGCCGCAGCAACATGGCGAGGGTGTCGGGGACGACGACGATGTCGGAGTCCACGAACGCCACGAAGCGCGTACCGACCTCCCGCAGCCCGGCGTTGCGGGCGGCAGACGGTCCCCGGTTCTCCGACAAGGCCAGCAGCCGCGCACCGTGCCCGTGCACGACCCGGGCCACCGCCCGCGGATCGCGGGAGCCGTCGTCCACGACGATCACCGCCACCCGCCCGCCGAGCGCGGTCAGTAGCCGGTCCAGGGGCCCCGGACGGTCGCGGACGGGCACGAGCACGGTCAGGTCGGCCAGATCGGCAGCGGGCAGTGAGGCGGCCACGGGATGCGCCATGCCGATGGCGACGAGCCGCTGAGCCAGCCGTACGGACGCCGGGCCGTCCAGGCGCAGGCGCCGGTCGCGCAGTAGCGCCGCGGCGCGCGCGCCGAGCCGTACCAGGCGAGGCGGAGCACCTCCGACGAGGATGCGCCCGCCCTCGTAACTCCGTACCTGGGGGCCGAGTTCGACGACGGACCCGGTCGCGGGCGTGTCGGTCATCCGCGGAATCCACCCTCCGCGCTCATGACGGCACCGTTGGCGAGGCGACCGTGGGCGGAGCAGCAGAAGGCGATGAGGTCGGCGACCTCCGCAGGCTCGATCAGCCGGCCGTCGAGCTGGGACGCGGCGAAGTCCTCGACGCCGTCCAGTCCGTAGAGCGCGGCGGTCGCCGTCAGCATCTCCGTACGCGTGGAGCCGGGGGAGACCGCGACCGCCGTCACGCCGGTGTTCACGAGGTCGGCCGCGAGACCGCGGACCAGACCGATCACCGCGTGTTTGGCGGCGCCGTAGCCGGCGAGCCGG
The DNA here is from genome assembly GCF_040612195.1 of Streptomyces sp. NPDC006450. NCBI lineage: Bacteria > Bacillati > Actinomycetota > Actinomycetes > Kitasatosporales > Streptomycetaceae > Streptomyces > Streptomyces sp. NPDC006450. The sequence continues at coordinate 11,184 of NZ_JBEXPT010000122.1, forward strand.
AACAGTCCGCGGCTACCGGCAGCCGAGGCGACGGCGACGAACCGGCAGCCGCCCGGGTCCGTGCCGCGCAGCATGTGCGGCACCACGGCGGCTGCGGTGTTCCACACCCCGAGGACATCCACCTCCCACAAGGTCCGCAGCTCCTCCTGCGGGGTCTCCCACAGCGGCCGGCCACCGCAGATGACGGCCGCTGCAGCGACGGCGGCGTCCAGCCGCCCGAACTGCTCCACGGCCTCGGCCGCCGCCGCCTCTAGCGCGTCCCGGTCACGTACGTCGGCCACGCGGGCGAGCACCTGCCCCGGGTGCTCGTCGGCGAGTGCGTCCAGGTCCTCGCGGCTCGCCAGGCGGTAGCCGACCCCGGGCCCACGGTCGGGGCCGTCTCCGGCGCAGCCGTCGAGCGCGAGCACCGCGTACCCCTCGGCACACAGGGCCCGTACCGTCGCCGCGCCGATGCCGCGTGCCGCCCCGGTCACCAGGGCGGCACGCCGATCCCCGGTCAAGAGCCGGCTCCGGCGGCTCCGGCAGTTCCTGCAGGGCGGGGGAGGGCGGGGGAGGGGACGGTCCGAGCGAGGGAGGGGAGCAGCCGCCCGTCACCGTTCACGCGGCCGGCCGCGATGCGCCCGGCGACGTCCGTCACCAGCGCCTCGTAGACCCGGGCACCCTCCTCGGCGGTCGCTCTGGTGGGATCGCCCAGGACACCGGAGGGTGACACGGCCTCGACCCCACCCGCGATGATCGAGGGCATCAGCTCCTCGATGGGTGCCGTGTTGCCCCGCTCGGCGAGCGTCATGTCCACCGATTCCGGGGCCAGGTGCAGCAGCAGAGAGGTCTCGGTGTGTCCGGCGTGGGCGTCCACAGACTCCGTGGCGCACGGAACCCACGCCACGTTCCGGCCCTCTTCGATCAGTTGACGGACCGCGCCCGACAGGCTCCGCAGGTTCCCGCCGTGCGCGTTGACGAACACGATGCGCCCGGACCACAGGGACACGGAGCGGACGAGCTCGACCAGCAGGAACCGCAGGGCCTCGTTGCCGATGGACATGGTGCCGGGGAAGGACTGGTGCTCCCCGCTCGCCGTGTAGCCGATCGGCGGCGCCACGAGCACCTCGTCCGGCGGCCGGGGCCCGCGTCGCAGTCGGCGGGCCGCGCCGTGCGCCACGGCGGTGGCGATCGTCGTATCGGTGTCGAGCGGGAGGTGCGGGCCGTGCTGCTCGGTGGAGCCCAGCGGAACCAGAACCAGCGGCCGCTCCGGCAGCCGGGTCCAGGCGAGCCCGGTGAGCTCCGCGTCCCGGCCGGGGCCGTGCTCCCGCGTGTGGGGTCCCTTCGTCATCCCTCTTGCCCCGTACCGGCCGCCGGGCTCGCAGCCGGACCGGCCATGCGGGTGAAGCCGGGCGGGATCAGCACATCGTCCCGGGTCAACTCGTGCACGGAGGAGCGGCCGAGGCCGAGCAGCGCCGAGTTGATGCCGCCGGAAAGGACGTCGAGCACGTTCTCCACGCCCGACTGGCCCGCCGCGGCCAGCCCCCACAGGTAGGCACGGCCGATCATCACTGCCCTTGCGCCGAGGGCGAGGGCCTTGACCACGTCGCTGCCCCGGCGGACACCGCCGTCGAGGAGCACCTCCACCTCGTGGCCGACGGCGTCCGCGATCGCCGGCATCAGCCGGACCGGAGCGGGGGTCGTGTCGAGGTTGTTGCCGCCGTGGTTGGAGACCGAGAGGGCGGTGACACCCGCGTCCACGGCTCGCCGGGCGTCGTCCACGCGGGAGATGCCCTTGAGGAGGAAGTGGCCCTGCCACTCGTCACGGAGCCAGCGTATGTCGTCCCAGGTGGGCGGCGGGGTCTGCATCCAGGTGCCGTAGGCGCCGAAGAAGGTGGGCGAAGAGCCGTCGGGAGCAGCGAGGTTGGGGGTGGTGAGGTCGGGCAGCCCACCGGAGCGGAGGTAGTCCAGCAGCCAAGCCGGGCGGGCCAGGGCCTGCGGGGCCAGCTTTGCCATGGCCTTGAGGTCGAGGCGTTCGGGAATCGAGGGGCTGCCCCAGTCGCGGCCGTGGGAGAAGGACCAGTCCAGTGTGACGATCAGCCCCGCCGCCCCGGCGGCCCGGGCCCGGTCCATCGAGCGGACCATGTCCTCCTTCGAGCCCATCCAGTACATCTGGAAGAAGGTCGCCGGATTGGCGGCCACAACCTCCTCCACGGGTTTGCTCGCGAAGGAACTCAGACCCATGGCCGTCCCGCGGGCCGCGGCCGCGCGGGCGACGGCCACCTCGCCGTCGGGGTGGACCGCCTGCACGCCGGTCGGAGAGATGATGACGGGTAAGGCGATGTCCTGCCCCATCACCCGAGTGGCGAGCGTGCGCTCGGCGGACAGGCCGGCCACGCGCGGGGCGAAGCCCAACTCCTGGAAGGCGGCGGTGTTGTCGCGGTAAGACACCCCGGCCTCCGACCCGGCGAGCAGGGCTCCATAGACCGATCTCGGCAGCCTTCTGCGGGCTCTACGCTGGGCGTGGGCGACGGTCTCGAACCAGCTGTTGCCCATGGTGAACACACCTCTTCATTCGACTGACTGACAGTCAATGCTCTTGGGTTCAAGGGGTGTAGCCCCTCAACGCCTATCCTGTGCGCTACATTAATGGCACCCAGTGCCGAAAGGAAGGGTGTGCCGATCATGCCGGGCCCATCCACGGCCGCCGACGACGGCTTCCACCGGGTCGGCCGCAAACCCCTGACGTCCCGCGCCGAACTCGAACGGCAGGCGCTGCGGCTCTTCGCGGAACGAGGCTTTGACGATGTCACCGTCGACGACATCGCCGCGGCGGCAGGCATCGGCCGCCGGACCTTCTTCCGCTACTACAAGTCGAAGAACGATGCGGTCTGGGGCGACTTCGAGAGCGAACTCCATTGGATGCGGAGCTCTCTCGCCGCCTTTCCCCCGCAGGCACCGGTGATGGACGTGCTCCGCGAGGCGATCGTGGCCTTCAACCACCTCGACCCCGCACAGGTGCCCTGGCACCGCGCGCGCATGCGGCTCATCCTCGAAGTCCCCGCGCTACAGGCCCACTCCACCCTGCGCTACGCCGACTGGCGCGCGGTGGTGTCGGAGTACGTCGCCGCCCGCCTCGGCCAGCCGCAGGATGCCCTGATTCCCCAGGTGATCGCCTACACCTGCTTGGGGGCCGCCGTAGCCGCGTACGAGCAGTGGCTGCGCGACGAGGACGCGGACCTCGGCGACCTCCTGGACCGAGCCCTGAGCGCTCTCGGCCCCCTCGCCCTCGACCCGGGCCCGTTGGTCGCTCGGGAGCAGCAGAAAGCCGTTCGGTTGGGCTGACGCGTATCCCCTCAGCCGAGGGACCGGAGCCAGGGAGTGGGCTTCTCGACCATCTGAACCTGCATCAGACCCCAGGTCGTTGGACAACTGCCGGCTCGTAGGCGTCGGGGGAGGCAGGACAGACCTGGTCGCGACAATGGGTGGCACGGCAGACGCTGCGCCACCCATTGTCGTTACCCTCCGCAACCGTGTGCAGTCGAAGGTGGTCGGCGGTACTGGAGGGCCGGCCTCAAGGCATGGGGGAGTGCCTGGCATGGGCGGCCTGCGGATTCTCCCCAGATTCTCCCCAGGGGGCCCTGTGGGCCACTCTTAGAGGTTCGCAAGAGCTAAGTTGATCAACGTTGCTGGTGTGCGGTCTACAGCCAGTCGCGTTTCTTGAAGATGACGTACAGGCTGACGCAGACCACCGCCATCAGCAGGATGGCGAAGGGGTAGCCGCCTGCCCACTTCAGTTCCGGCATGTCCTCGAAGTTCATGCCGTAGATCGTTCCCACCAACGTGGGTGCGAAGAGGATGGCGGCCCACGAGGAGATCTTCTTGATCTCCTCGTTCTGTTCGAAGCCGGCCTCGGCCAAGGCGCGCATTTCGGCGTTCTGTTGTTGGGAGACCAGGGTGGCGTTGACCGTCAGGATTTCGGTCAGGGCCTGGCGGAAGCCGTCCACGCGTTCGCTGGTGTGGGTGACGTGGTCGGCTACGTCGCGGAGGTAGCGCTGGAGTTCCTCGTCCGTGCCGTACTTCGCGAAGCCGGCCATCAGGCTGTGGAGCATGCCGACCAGGGGGCGGGTGGCGCGTTGGAACTCGACCATTTCCCGGGAGAGTTCGTAGATGCGGCGGGAGACTTCCGGGTCGCCGCTGAAGACCTCGGTCTCGATCTCGTCCATGTCGATCTGGACGCCTTCGACGACCGGGGCGTAGCCGTCGACCACCGCGTCGAGGATGGCGTACAGGGCGGCTTCCGGCCCGAGGGAGAGGAGTTCGGGGGACTCCTCCATGCGGCGGCGGACCGCTGAGAGGTCCGGGGCCGCGCCGTGGCGGACCGTGATCAGGAAGTCGGGGCCGACGAAGATGTGGAGCTCGCCGAAGTCGACCTCCTCCAGCGCGTCGAGGTAGCGGGCGGCCCGCAGGACGACGAAGAGGGTGTCTCCGTAGCGCTCCAGCTTGGGGCGCTGGTGGGCCTCCAGGGCGTCTTCGATGGAGAGCGGGTGGAGGTTGAACTCATCGGCCAGGGAGTGGAGTTCGGGCTCCGTGGGGCGGTGCAGGCCGATCCAGGCCATGCCGTCGGGCTGTTCGCGCAGTTGGCGGAAGGTGTCGGCGAGGGTCTTGGGGGAGGCGACCCGGACGCCGTCGCGGTAGACAGCGGAGTCGATCACGCTGCGGTGGTCCGCGGGGGTCGGGTCCGACGGGGGCGCCTCCGGGGCCCGTGGGGGTGTGGCCGGGGGAGTGGAGGGCGGGGCGGCCGGGCGCCGCCATCCCCCACGCTTCGCGGGCGCGGAGGCGGACGGGGGCGAGGGGCGGCGGTCTGATCGCTCCGACATCGCAGGTCAGCTCCCGGTCGAACGGATGTTTACGGGCAAGGGGCAGGATATCCGGGTGAAAGGACCCCGGGGGTTCATGCGGGCCCGCGCGCATGGTGTGCGCATGGGGTGCGTGGGGCGCGCGTGGACGCGACCGGTTCGGAGTTGCGGACAGAAGGTGTCCGCATGGGCCGCTACGTTGCTGTCATGGCCTCCAAGACGATGCGTCCCGTACTCGACACCCGTGCGCTGAACCGTGCCACGCTCGCCCGTCAGCTGCTCCTCACCCGCACCGAGATGTCTGCGCACGACGCCACACAGCACTTGCTGGGGCTGCAGGCACAGAACGTGAAGCCGCCGTACTTCCAGCTCCACGCCCGACTCGCCGGATTCGGGCCGGCCGAGTTGGCCGGGCTGATGGAGTCCCGGCAGGTGGTCCGGATGGTCACCATGAGGTCCACCATCCACACGCACACCGTCCACGACGCGCTCACCCTGCGCCCGCTCGTCCAGCCCGCCCGTGACCGGGAGATCAACTACTTCCGCAAGGGCCTGGTCGGAGTGGATCTGGACAGGCTGGCCGAGCGTGCGCGGGTGTTCGTGGAGGCGGAGCCGCGGACCATGGCCGAGATACGGGAGGAACTGCTCAAGGAGTGGCCCGGAGCCGACCCGCAGTCGCTCTCCGTCGCCGCGCGCTGCCGGCTGCCGCTCGTCCAGGTCACCCCGCGCGGGGTGTGGGGGAAGAGCGGGCAGGTCCGGCTCACCACCTTGGGCGAGTGGGTTGGAGAGGAAGGGGGAGCGCCTGGTGGGGAGGGCCGGGGGATCGACGATGTCGTGCTGCGGTACCTCGGGGCCTTCGGGCCCGCTTCCGTCAAGGACATGCAGACGTGGGCCGGACTCACCCGGCTGCGCGAGGCCTTCGAGCGGCTCAGGCCCGGCCTGGAGGTGTTCCAGGACGAGAACGGCGTCGAGCTCTTCGATCTGCCCGACGGGCCCCGCCCCGACGCCGGGCAGCCCGCCCCGCCCCGCTTCCTTCCCGAGTTCGACAACCTGCTCCTCTCCCATGCCGACCGTTCCCGGGTGATCGCGCCCGAGCTGAAGGGGAGTACGTGGTCCGGGAACCAGGCCCACTGCACCCTGCTCGTCGACGGCTTCCTTGCCGGGCTCTGGAAGCTGCACGCCGGGACGCTCACCGTGGAGCTGTTCGCCGACGTCTCCAAGGGCGGCAAGGCGGAGATCGTGGCCGAGGGGGAGGCGCTTCTCGCCGCCATGGGGGACAGCGGCGACGAGGGAGGCGGGGACCGTTCGGGCGGCTCCGTTCGCTTCGGTTCCATCCGTGGCCAAGTGGCGTGAGGCGGATGGGGTGAGTGCGGTGCGTGGGGTGGATGCGGTGCATGGGGTGAGTGATGTGGATGCGGTGAGTGGGGTGGGCGCGGTGAGTGGTGTGGGTAGGTAGGCGGGCGGGGCCGGACGGGCTGTCCGGCCCCGCCGCGCTCTGGTGGCCCGTACGCCGGACACGGCACGATGCCTGGTACGACCGGGATCACCCGCGGTCGTTCTCGTTCGTGGCGGGCCGCCCGGCCATCGGCGGAGCGCGGCGCGTCGTCCAGGCAGTTGTTTGCAGCAGTTCGCACTTGTCGTTCGGGATTCGGGACCTAGGAGAGAGCAATGCGGATTCCCATGACCGTCACGGACTTCCTCGACCGGGCGGAGCTGGGGTTCTCGTCCAGTCCGGGCGTGGTGGACGAGCCGGATCAGCCCGGTCCGCCGGTCCCCGATTCGACCTACGGGAGGCTCGGCGAGCGCGTACGGGCCTGGCAGGCGGGATTCGACGCGCTGGGGGTGGCCGAGGGCGAGCGCGTGGCGGTGGTCAGCCACAACTCCGCCCGGCTCCTGGAGCTGCTGTTCGCGGTGCCGATGAGCGGGCGCGTCTGTGTCCCGGTCAACTTCCGGCTAAAGCCGGAGGAGGTCGACTACGTGGTCCGGCAGAGCGGGGCCTCGGTCCTGCTCGTCGACCCGGAGCTGGACGAGGCGCTGTCGGCCGTCACGGCGCGCCACCGCTTCGTCCTCGGGCCGCAGACGGATGCGGAGCTGATGCGCTTCGGAGTGGAGCCGCGCCCCTGGTCGCACCCGGACGAGGACGCGACGGCGACGATCAACTACACCTCGGGAACCACCGCCCGCCCCAAGGGAGTGCAGCTGACCCACCGCAACATCTGGGTGAACGGGCTCACCTTCGGCCTGCACACCCGGGTCTGGGAGCGCGACGTCTACATGCACACGCTGCCGATGTTCCACTGCAACGGCTGGGGCATGCCCTTCGTGATGGCCGGGCTCGGCGTCAAGCAGGTCGTGCTGCGCAAGGTCGACGGCGCCGAGATCCTGCGCCGGGTCGAGGAGCACGGCGTCACGCTGATGTGCGGCGCGCCCGCCGTGTGGAACACGGTGCTGGACGCGGCGGCGACCTGGGAGGGCGAGATCCCGGGCCGTGACCGGGTACGCGTCGTCTGCGCGGGCGCCCCGCCGCCGAGCCGGACGATCCAGCGCATGGGCGAGGAGCTCGGCTGGGAGTTCACGCAGATCTACGGCCTGACCGAGACCTCGCCGCTGCTCACCTTCAACCGGACCCGGCCCGCCGACGCGGAGCTGCCGGCCGCGGAGCGGGCGCGCAGGCTGTCCCGCGCCGGGCTGCCCGCGCTCGGGGTCAAGCTGCGGCTGTCCGAGGACGGGGAGGTGCTGGCCCGGTCGAACGTCGTCCTGGAGGGGTACTGGGACAAGCCGGAGGAGACCGCGGCCGCACTGCGGGACGGCTGGTTCCACACCGGTGACGGCGGCACGGTCGACGAGACCGACGGCCACCTGACGATCTCCGACCGGAAGAAGGACGTGATCATCACCGGCGGCGAGAACGTGTCCTCGATCGAGGTGGAGGACGCGATCTTCAGCCATCCGGCGGTCGCGGAAGTCGCCGTCATCGGTGTGCCGCACGAGAAGTGGGGCGAGACGATCAAGGCTCTCGTGGTCCTCACCGAGGGCGAGGCCGTCGAGGAGGCGGAGATCATCGCCCACTGCAAGCAGCGGATGGCCGGGTACAAGGCCCCGACGACGGTCGAGTTCCGCGCCACCATCCCCCGTACGGCCACCGGCAAGATCCAGAAGTTCAAGCTCCGCGAGCCGTACTGGTCGGGCCTGGGGCGGCAGGTGAACTGACCCCCGCGGCGACCCGGGGGAACGACCGAGGGCCGGTACGGGGCTGCGCGCGCAGCCCCCGTACCGGCCGCAGGGGGTGGAGGAGGGGGGCAGGCGGGGCGGGAGAGCGGCGCTGGCCGCGGGGGGCGGGGGGGGCCGGC
>NZ_JBEXPT010000123.1:0-19274 GCF_040612195.1 Streptomyces sp. NPDC006450
GGCGGGGCGGTGGGGTGGCGGGGCGGTGGCCCCGCGCGGTCGGGGCGCCGGAGGCCTTGTCGGGGGGGGGGCCCGGTATGAGCGCGCCCCCCTCCCCCCGCCGCCCGAGCCCGGCCGCGCACGGCGTGACGTAAGGTCCCAAAAGTGAAGGTACCCGGCACCACGGTGGGCACAGCGGACCTGCGGTCCCGGATGACCGCAGGCTTCGGCGACGGCAGCATGGTCCTGCGCGCCGCGATCTCGGCGGGGCTCGCCTGGTGGATCGCCTCCGTGCTGCTGCACTCCGAGTCGGCCTCGCTCGCCCCCGTCGGCGCCATCCTCGCCACGCAGACCACGCCCTTCGCCACCGCGCGCAAGAGCCTGCAGCGGGCGGCCGGCATCCTGTTCGGCTTCCTGCTCGGTGTCGCGGCCACCGCCTCGATCGGCACGAACACAGCAAGCGTCGTCCTCGTGGTCCTGGTCGGCATGTACGCGGGACGCGCGATGAACCTCGGTTCGCAGATGCACCAGATCGCGCTGACCGCCGTGCTCGTGATGGGCGCCGCCACCACTTTCGGGTACGGAGCGGCCCGGCTGGAGGACAACGTCGTCGGCGTGCTCGTCGGCACGTGCGTCGGCCTCGCACTGCCCGCCCCCGGGTTCACCCGCCGCGCCGGCGAGGAACTGGCCCGCCTGAACCGGCAGATGGCCGCGCTGCTCACCGAGATCGCCCGCGGCCTGGCCGAGGACGACTGGTCCGCGCGCACCGGCGACTGGGTCCGGCGGGCCCGCTCCCTGTCCAAGGAGCTCGACACGGTACGCCGGGCCGTCCGCGAGGCGGAGGACGCGATCCGCTGGCGGCCGCGCGGCCGGCTCGCGCGGCCCCGCCTGGACCGGCTCGCCGAAGCCACCCAGTGCCTCGACCACGTCGGCCACCAGGTCCGGGGGATCACCCGCGGCCTGTACAACCTGACCTTCCGCGAAGGCCGGCCGCCCGCCCTGCACTGGGCGCAGCACGAGGAGCACCTGCTGCCCCGGCGGGCGGACGCCCCGGCCGGGCTGGACGGAGCACTGGCCGCGCTCGCCGCGATGCTGGGCGACCTGGCCGACGTACACGCGTCCCCGGACGCCCCCTCGCCCGAGGTGCGGGCCCGCCTGACGGGGCTGCTCGGCGAGGCCGAGACCTGCTTCCTGCGGACCGCGCTGGCGCAGTCGCCCGGCTACGCGGACTGGCGGGTCCTGTGCACCGCCGGGATCCTGGAGGACGCCCGGAAGATGCTCCACGAACTCGACCCCTCGATCGGCCCCCACAAGGGTGCCTTCGGGTAGCCCCCGAGGGCGGCTGCGGAGCACGCCCTCGGGCGACTGCGGGAGTCCTCAGACGCCCATCGCGCGCAGGTGGCGCCAGGCGGCCTTGGCCGCGTTGTGGCCCGACATGCCGTGCACGCCGGGGCCGGGCGGGGTGGCCGAGGAGCACAGGAACACGGCCGGGTGGGCCGTGTTGTACGGGGCCAGAGTGAGCTTGGGGCGCAGCAGGAGCTGGAGCCCGGAGGCGGCTCCGCAGGCGATGTCGCCGCCGACGTAGTTGGGGTTGCGGGCGGCGAGCTGCGGCGGTCCCGCCGTGGCGCGGGCGAGCACCAGGTCGCGGAACCCGGGCGCGAAGCGCTCCAGTTGGCGTTCGACGGCTTCGGTGAGGTCGCCGTCCCAGCCGGCCGGGACGTGCCCGTACACCCAGAAGGTGTGCTTGCCCTCGGGCGCCCGGCCGGGGTCGACCAGGCTGGGCTGGGCGGCGATGAGGAAGGGGGTGCGCGGGACCCGCCCGCCGGAGGCCAGTTGCAGGGCCGCGTCGATGTCGCGGGTGTGCGGTCCGATCTGTACGGTGCCGGCCCGGCGCGGCTCCTCGGCGGTCCAGGGGACGGGGCCGTCCAGGGCGTAGTCCAGCTTGAACACGGAGGCGCCGTAGCGGTAGCCGTCGTAGACGCGTCCCAGGCGGGCGATGCGGGCCAGCGCGGTCGGGGAGGTGTCGAAGACGTACGCCCGGGCCGGCGGCAGGTCGTCGAGCCGCTTGACCTCGAACCCGGTGTGGACGGTCCCGCCGAGGTCGCGCAGGTACCCGGCGAGGGCGTCGGAGATCGACTGCGAGCCGCCGCGCGGCATCGGCCAGCCGTTCGCGTGCGCGGCGAGGGCGAAGACCAGGCCGACGGCGCTGGTCCCGAGCCCGCCGAGCGGGGCGATGACGTGCGCGACGAGCCCCGCGAACAGGGCGCGGGCACGGTCGTCGCGGAAGCGGCTCAGCAGCCAGGTGGAGGGCGGCAGCCCGGCCAGCCCGAAGCGGGCGAGGGTCAACGGGTCACGGGGCAGCGCGGTGTTCGGCAGCGACATGAAGTCCCGGGCGAGGGTGTCCCACTTGCCGAGGAACGGCTCGACCAGCCGCCGGTACGTGCCCGCGTCGCGGGCCCCGAAGGACGCGGCGGTCTCGGCGACGGAACGGGAGAGCACGGCCGCCGTGCCGTCGTCGAAGGGATGCGCCATGGGCAGCGGGGCGTGCAGCCACTCCAGCCCGTACCGCCCCAGCGGCATCGTGGAGAAGACCGGGGAACCGGCGCCGAGCGGGTGTACCGCCGAGCAGGGGTCGTGCCGGAAGCCGGGGAGGGTGAGCTCCTCGGTCCGGGCCCCGCCGCCGACGGTGTCCGAGGCTTCGAAGACGGCCACGGAGAAACCGCGCCGGGCCAGTTCAACGGCGGCCGTCAGCCCGTTGGGCCCGGCCCCCACCACGACCGCATCGAGGATCGACGGCACTTGCGACTCCTTCGTCCGGCGGCGCCACCGCCCCCAGGGTATTGCGCCTGTCCATAGGCGGGCTCCGCGATCCGCGCCGACTCCGTTCGCCCTGGGCTCAGCGGCGGGAGCGGCCGCCGGCCCGGCCAGGCTCCGCGGCCCGGCCACCGGCTCCGCCGCGGCGTCATGCGCCCCGCAGCAGCTCCCGGATCCGTACGGCCGTGGCCTCGTCCCGGCCGACCGCGAACGGCAGCGCGTTGTCCCGGTCCACCCGGAAGGGGACCCCGTCGACGGTGCTCTGGGAGCCTCCCGCCTCGGCAACCAGGAGCAGCCCGGCCGCGTGGTCCCAGGCCGAGGGCCAGTTGAAGGCCAGGCCGTCCATCTCTCCCCGGGCCACCTTCAGGTACTCCAGGCCGGCCGATCCGCACGCGCGGGGGGCCACCCCGGGCACGTCCAGGCGCGCCAGGATCCGCCGCTCCTCCTCGGTGGTGTACAGCGGGTGAGCGGTCGCGACCCGCAGCTCGGCGCCGGGCTGCGGCGAACCGCTCAGGATCCGCTCGCCGTTGACGTACGCGCCCTGTCCGCGCACGGCGGTGGCCATCTCCTCCAGCGCCGGGGCGAAGGTCCAGGAGGCGAGGAGCTCCCCGCGGTGCGCGAGCGCGACCAGGGTGCAGAACTCCGGCTCGCCGTGCACGAACTGGCGGGTCCCGTCGACGGGGTCCACGATCCACACCGGGGCGTCGGCGCGCAGCGCCCCGTACACCCCGGGGTCGGCGTGCACCGCTTCCTCGCCCACCACCGCCGAGCCCGGCAGCAGCCGGGTCAGGGCGGCCGTGAGGTACTCCTCGGCCTTGCGGTCGGCGTCGGTCACCAGATCGTGCGGGCCGCTCTTCTGGTCCACCTCGTGGTCGGCGAGCCGGCGGAATCTCGGCATGATCTCGATCGCCGCCGCTTTGCGAACGGCTTCGTCGACGTCGGACAGGTTCCGGGCGAGGAATTCATCGATCATGCCTCCAGCAAAGCACGCCCGGCTGACAATCCCCACCGCCGGACCGACGGGCGGCCGGACCCCGGGTGGACCACGGATGAACGCTCCGCCGGGCGGACGGGGACGGACGGACGGGGGACGGACGGGCGCGGACAGACGGGCAGGGGCGGACGGGGACGGACGGGCAGGCCGCACCGGCACACCCGGGAAGGCAAGGGGAGGCAAGGGAAGGCAAGGGGAGGTACGGCCGGCTACGGGGCGGCAGCGGGCGGTGAGGACCGGAACCCGGTCCACCTCCTGGTGGGCTCCGGCCGCCCGTGGGCGACGCCTCCGTGACCACCTCCGCGATCTTCGCCGCGCACGGCGGGACCCCGTCGATCAACCCGGTCCAGGTGCCGGTGCGGGTACGGATCCTGCTGCCGGAGGACTACCAGCGGGACCCGGCGCACCCCTACCCCGTGCTCTACCTGCTGCACGGCGGCTCGCGCGACGTCGAGCAGTGGTCGAAGACCGACGAGGGCAACGTCACGGCGAACCTGAAGGACTCCGCCTTCCGGGGCATCGTCGTGATGCCGGAGGGCGGCAAGGCCGGCTGGTACAGCGACTGGCCCGGGCACACCGACGGCTACTTCGCCCCGCAGTGGGAGACCTTCCACATCCAGCAGCTGGTCCCGTGGATCGACGCCAACTTCAACACCGTGCGCGCGGCCTCCGGGCGGGCGGTCGCAGGTGTCTCGATGGGCGGTTACGGCGCCCTGCGCTACGCCGGCCGCCACCCGGAGCTGTTCTCCGCCGTCGGCGCCTTCTCTCCCGGTACGGACATCTTCGACCCGGGCGCGCAGAGCGTCATCGCCAACTCCACCTGGCAGGCCGGGGCATCGATCCTGTGGACGGGCCTGTTCGACGGGAAGTTCCGGGTGACCGGCGACACCCCGTACCGGATGGCCACGGTCTTCGGCCCGCCGAGCACGTGGCCCGGGCAGAACCCGGTCAACCTGGCGCTCGACGGCAAGTACGCCCCGTACGGCGGGAAGATGGCCCTGTACGCGGGCGGCACGGGCGGCACCGGCGAGAAGGAGATCGGCGCCATGACCGCGGCGCTCCACCAGGACCTGAAGGACCGCGCGGTCACCCACCGCTACTGCCGGGGCCCCGGCGACCACGCGTGGCCCTACTGGGGCCCGGAGCTCAAGGACTTCGTGGCCTACGCCTACGGCCCTGCCACGGGGTCCGCGGCCCCCTGTCCCAACGGGTGGGGGCCGCAGACGCCGTAGCGGGACCGCGGGATCAGTGCTCGAACTGGCCGTCCTGGAGGAACTGCGGGCCCTGATCCCCCTGCAGGTACTGCGGGCCCTGCGCCCCGAACGTCCCGTCCTGGCCCTGCGGCGCGACGCTGATGTGGTTGTCGGCGAAGGCCGGGCCCGCGCCCAGCGCGGCCAGGGCGAAGGCCGCGGTGGCGGCTACGGCGGCGGCTCTGATGTTCATGCTGGTCCCCCCGGGTCCGGCCGGCCCCTGGTCGGGCCGGCTCGGAATCAGGCTGTCAGTCCCGCCCGGAGTCCTGCAACAGCATCGGGGCGATCCGCTCAGTGCGCCCCCGCACCGAGCTCCTCCAGGAGCGAGCGCCCCGCCGTGCGGTGCTCCGCGGCCGCGGCCGGGTCCGTGTCGTCGAGCAGGACCGCGATCCCCTCGTGGGCCAGCGCCTCCTCGTGCCGGTAGCCGAGCCCCGGGGCCAGCTCCAGGGCCTGCCGGTGCAGGCGCAGGGCCTCCTCGGGCAGTCCCGCGAGCCGGCAGGTCTCGGCGTAGCCGCCCAGGAAGCGGACCTTCCAGTGTTCCTCGAACAGCTCGTCCAGGAGCGCGAACGCCTCCCGGTGGCTGGCCAGGGCCTCCTCGTACCGGCCCATCCGGCGCAGCCCGACGCCCAGGCAGTTCAGGGCCCACGCCTCGTTGTTCACGTGCCCGTCCTCGCGGGCCAGTGCCAGCGCCCGGTGCAGATGCTCCGACGCCTCCTCGGGCGCCTCCGCTGCGATGGCCACGCCGAGGGTGATGCGGGCCGTCAGGGCGGGCGGCCACGCGGGGTCCGGGTGGGAGACATCCAGCACCTCCCGGGCCCGCCGCGCCGCCTCCTCGCGGTCTCCGAGCTGGAGCAGCGCCCAGGCCTCCGAGGCGGCCGCGTGGGCCGCGCCCGCCGGGAGGCCGGCCTCCCCGTACAGCTTCCCGGCCAGCCGGAAGAGTTCCAGCGGCTCCTCCGCGCTCTCCCGGTCGCCCCGGTCCCAGCTCAAATAGCCACGCCGCAGGGTCAGTTCGGCCTCCGAGCGGGTGTCCCCCGCCTGCGCCACCCGGAGTCCGGCCGCCTCGTAGGCGGCTGTGGCCTCGGCCATCCGGCCCGCGTTGTAGCGCGCGAAGCCCAGGTCGCTGTAGGCCTCGGCCAGGCGCAGCGGATCTCCGAGGCGCTCGGCGGCGGCCAGCGAACGCTCGAAGAGGTGGTTGAGGTGGGTCGTGCCGCAGCGCCGTGCGAAGTACCCGCGCAGGAAGCGCGGCAGCTCGCAGACGTGCACATCCGCACCGACGGCGACCGCCGTCTCGAATGCGGCGATCATCGTCTCGTACTCCGAGACGAGCCAGGAGCAGGCCGCGTTCTTGTCGGCGAACCGCGGCAGTGCGGCCGGCGGCAGGCCCGCGGTGGGCGGGCGTCCCGGTGAGAGCACCGGCATCGCGGTGTCGGCCGCGGCCGCCGCGTGCACGAAGTAGTCGAGGAAGCGGCCCAGCGCGCGCTCCCGGTCGGCCGGGGAGTCCTGCTGCGCGCAGGCTCCGCGCGCGTGCTGGTGGACCAGGTCGTGCAGCCGGTAGCGGCCGGCCGTCGGCTGCTGGACGAGGTGTGCGTCGACCAGGTCCTCCAGCATCTCCCGGGCGGCGTGCAACGGGACGTCCGCCAGGGCGGCGGCCGCGTACGCGTCGAAGGAGCCGCCGGGCAGCAGGCCCAGCATCCGGAACAACCGGGCCTGGGAACGGTCCAGTTGCCGCACGGACATGGCGAACGCGGTGTCGAACTCGCTCGCCCCCTCCGCCAGCCGCTCCACGAGGATGCCCACCGTCCAGCCCGGCCGGTGCCGCAGCCGGGCCGCGGCCAGCCGCAGGGCCAGGGGCAGGTGGCCGCACAGCCGCAGCACCTCGGCGGCGGACTCCGGTTCACGGGCGAGGCGGCCTTCGGGGCCGCCGGTGTCTCCGCTGGCCCGGGCCAGCAGCTCCGCGCTCTCCCGCGGACTGAGCACGTCCAGCGAGACCGGCGGCACCTCGTCCAGGCCCAGCAGCCGGTTGCGGCTCGTGATCAGGACGACGGAGTCACCGGCGCCGGGCAGCAGCGGCCGGACCTGGTCCGCGTCGGCCGCGTTGTCGACGACCACGACGGCCCGCCGGCCCGCCAGTTCCGCGCGCCAGCAGGCGGCCAGCTGTTCGAGGCCCTCCTGCGGGACCCTCTCGGACGGCACGTCGAGGGCCCCGAGCAGCATCCGCAGCGCGGAGTCGGGATCGAGGGGGTCCCGGCCTTCGGTGAATCCGTGCAGGTCCACGTAGAGCTGGGCGTCCGGATAGTCGGCGGCGAGCCGGTGCGCGGCGTGCACCGCCAGGCAGGTCTTGCCCACGCCCGCCATGCCGTCGACGGCGACCCCCCGGTGGCTGTCCACCGCGGCGAGCACGGCGGCGAGTTGGGCCTCGCGTCCGGTGAAGTCGCTGACGTCGCGCGGCAGGTCGTTGCGGGGCTTCGGCTGGACCTGGCGGCTGGCCTTCGGGGGCGCCGGCAGCGGGTTGGCGGACCCGAGTTCCCACAGGGGGCGCAGGGGGCGCGGATCGCGTTTGACCAGTCGGCAGAGGGCGACCACCGCGGTCCAGGGCGGCACGGTCTGGCCGCTGAGGTAGCGCGAGAGCGAGGAGGAGCTCAGTCCCGCATCCCTGGCGAGGGCCCGTACCCCGAGCCCGGACACCTCCTGGAGCCGCCGCAGCCGTGCGGCCAGCTCGTCCTGCGGGTCGGCCTTGGCCGTCCGCCGTTCCATGTCCACGGTTCCCCCCGTATCCCTGTCCCGCCGCGACCGGATTATCCCGGGCCGCATATCCGCAGGTCAAGGATGTTCCGCCTGTCCCAGCATGTCCCACCGCCATCGCCGCGGCGGGCCGCGGCGGCTGTTATGGAGTCACACCCCGAGGGGGAACCGGAACACCTGAAAGAGCCGGAAGGCCGGAAAGCCGGAAAGCCGGAAGCCCAGAAGAGGAGCACACCGAGATGCAGTCCCGTATGCAGAACCCCGCCGTCGTCCTCAACAGCGCGATGCAGCCCATCCAGGACCTCTTCAAGGCCGTGCACTCCGGTGGAGTGGACGGGCAGATCCTGGAGCTGGTGCATCTGCGGGTGAGCCAGATCAACGGGTGCAGCGCCTGTGTGGACGGCGGCGCCAAGTCGGCCCGCAAGGCCGGGGTGAGCGACGAGCGGCTGGCCACGGTCGCCGCCTGGCGCGAGACCCCGTACTTCAGCGAAGAGGAGCGGGCGGCCCTGCTGCTCGCCGAGGCCGCGACCCGGCTGGCCGACCGCCCCGACGCGGTGAGCGACGAGGTCTGGGACACGGCCGCCACCTACTTCGACGAGAAGCAGCTGGCCGCGATCGTCCTGATGATCGGTGTCACCAACTTGTTCAACCGGCTCAACGCCACGACCCGCCAGATCGCCGGCGCGTGGGGCTGACGGGCGCGGAGCACCTCGCCCCATCACGGCTCCGAAGGTGCTGCCCGTGGGAGCGGGCAGCGCCTTCGGAGCCGGGGCCCCTCGGGTAGCGGGTGGCAGGTCGCGGATCGCGGCGTGCATCGGCTCGGCGACCAGGCCCAGCACGATCGCGGCGAGCAGGACGACGTACATGAGCTTGTCGTTGCGGGTGGTGGCCCGGTCCTGCGGAGCGAGCTCCGATGCGCACGCCAAGAGGCGTGGAGTGCTCACTTCCGCTTACGAGAAGTCCCGGCGGGGTCGGCGGTGGCCCCCTGAGGACAGGTCGTTCGCGGCCCCCGCCGTGTTCTCCGCGGGCGTTTCCTGGAGGAGGTCGGAGTGAGACCGGGCACCGGCCCCCGTTGGCACCGCAGCAGATGCGGACGAGAAGTCCACCACTGGTCACGAGGAACACGCGATGACCGCGACCGACGAATTCAGCACCTTCACCGCTTTCTCCCCCCGCACGGAATTCCCCCCGCACACCGAATTCACCCCCCACACCGCTCCCGAGGTCCTCCACGAGTCCTACGCCTTCACCTGCCTCGACTGCGGGCTCGGCTGGGAGAAGCAGTACGACGTCCAGCACTACATCGACGGCACCGGCGTCCAGCGCACCCTGTGCACCGTGGACGGCGAGCGCGTCCCGTCCCCGCTGACCCGCTCCGAATGCGCGGGGTGCGGCGGCCACGTCATCCGCATCCTGCGGGCCGGCACCGTCGACGCCGCCCGCATGGCGATGACGAGCGGCGCCCGCCCCATGGAGATCCCCTCGTTCCTGTCCCTGCTGCACGGAAGCAGGTGACGGGTCATGAGCACGGAGATCTTCCCCACCGTCCCCGCCACCGCGGCCTCCCTCACCCCCGCCACCGGACCGGCCGAATCCGGGGAACCCGCGGAATCCGGGGAACCCGAGGAACCCGGGGAACCCGAGGAACCCGAGGATTTCGAGCCCCCCGCCTCCTGGCCGGACGGGCTCACCACCGCCGAGGCACGCCGTCTCCTGCGGGAGCACGGTCCGAACGAGATCGCCGAGGAGCACAAGAACCCGCTGCGGGAGTTCCTCGGCTACTTCTGGGCCCCCATCCCCTGGATGATCGAGACCGCGCTGATCCTCTCGATCGTCGTCCAGCACTGGGTCGACGTCGCCATCATCGGCGTCCTGCTCGCCGTCAACGGCGTGGTGGCGTTCATGGAGGAGCACGAGGCCGCCAACGCCATCGCCGCCCTCAAGCAGCGGCTCGCCACCGAGGCCCGCGTGCTGCGTGACGGGGTGTGGCGCACGGAGGCCGTCCGGGAACTGGTTCCGGGCGACATCGTCCGGGTCCGGCTCGGGGACGTCGTCCCCGCCGACGTACGGGCCCTCGGGACCGGCACCCTCGACGTCGACCAGGCCGCCCTCACCGGCGAGTCCCTGCCCGTCGAGCGCGGCCGCGGCGAAACCCTGTACTCCGGTTCGGTGATCGTGCGGGGTGAGACCGACGCCGTCGTCGAGGGCACCGGCGCGAACAGCTTCTTCGGCAGGACCACCGCCCTCGTCGGCGAGGCCGGCACCGTCAGCCACCTCCAGCAGGCCGTCCTCAAGATCGGCAACTATCTGATCCTGCTGGCCGTCGCCCTGGTCACCCTCACCGTGGTCGTGTCGGTGGCCCGCGGCAACGCGGTGCTCTCCGTCATGGAGTTCGCGCTCGTCGTCGTCATCGCCTCCGTCCCGGTCGCCCTGCCCGCCGTCATGTCCGTGACGCTCGCCGTCGGCGCCCGCAACCTCGCCAGGCGCGGAGCCCTGGTGTCCCACCTGCCCGCCGTCGAGGAACTGGGCAGCATCGACGTCCTGTGCTCCGACAAGACCGGCACCCTCACCGAGAACCGCCTCGCGATCCAGGACCCCTGGATCCCGGACGGTGTCGACCAGGACGACCTGCTCGGCTCCGCCGCCCTGGCCTCCCGTGCCGAGAACGGCGACCCCATCGACCGGATCGTCGTCTCCACCGCCACCGACCGGCTGGCCGGCTCCGACACCGGCTGGGCGCTCGGCGTCCCGGTCACCGACTTCGTCCCCTTCGACCCGGTCACCAAGCGCACCGAGGCCACCGTCGGCTTCGGCGCCGGCCCCGGACCGAGCCCGGACACGTACCACGTGAGCAAGGGCGCCCCGCAGGTCATCGCGCAGCTCTGCGACGGCGACCCGGCCGCCGCGCACGTCGCCGCGATCGCCGACTCCTTCGCCGCCCGCGGCTTCCGCTCCCTGGGCGTGGCCCGGACCGACGAGTCGGGCGCCTGGCGCCTCCTCGGCATCCTCCCGCTGGCCGACCCCCCGCGCGAGGACACCGCCGACACCGTGGCCGCCGCGAACGGACTGGGCGTCTCCGTCAAGATGGTCACCGGCGACCAGGTGGCGATCAGCCGGGAGCTGGCCCGTCAGATCGGGATGGGCGACCACATCCTCGACACCCACGCCCTGGACGCCGACAGGCCGGCGGCGGAGCTCGCCGAACTCGTCGAGATCTCGGACGGATTCGCGCAGGTCTTCCCGGAGCACAAGTACCGCATCGTCAAGATGCTCCAGGAGCGCGGCCACATCGTCGGCATGACCGGCGACGGGGTCAACGACGCTCCCGCGCTCAAGCAGGCCGACGCCGGCATCGCCGTGGCCGACGCCACGGACGCCGCGCGGGCCGCCGCCGACGTGGTGCTGCTGACCCCGGGCCTGTCGGTCATCTCCCACGCGATCAGCCAGGCCCGGGAGATCATCCAACGGATGGTCAACTACGCCACGTACCGCATCACGGAAACCATCCGGGTCCTCGGCCTGATCACCCTGACGATCGTCGCCTACAACTTCTTCCCGGTCACCGCGATGATGATCGTGCTGCTGGCCCTGCTGAACGACGGCGCGATCCTGACGATCGCCTACGACAAGGTCCGCGGCTCGCGGGGGCCCGTGACCTGGGACATGCGCAGCGTGCTGACCGTGGCCACCGTGCTGGGTGTGGTGGGCGTCGCCGAAACCTTCCTGCTCTTCGTCCTCGGCCGGGAGGTCTTCCACCTGAGCGACGGTCTGATCCACTCGCTGGTCTACCTGAGCCTGTCGGTCTCCGGCCAGCTGACCATCTTCGTGACCCGCACCCGCGGCCGCTTCTGGACCTCCCCGGCCCCGGCCCGGCCGCTGCTGATCGCGGTGTGCGCCGCCCAGGCCATCGCCACCCTCGTCACCGTGTTCGGCGTGGGCATGACCCCGCTCGGCTGGGGCTGGGCGGCGGCCGTCTGGGGCTACGCGATCTGCTGCTTCCTCCTGGAGGACCAGCTCAAGCTCGCCGCCCACTGGTTCCTGGACCGGCGCCCCGCCGTCCGGGCCGCGACGGCCGGCGCACCGACCCAGGTGCACTGACGCGCGCGGCACGCAGCACGCAGGTCCCGCCCGGACGCGCTCCCGGCGGGACCCGCCGTGTCGCGGCCCGGGCCGGGGCCCCCGCCGATGGCAGGGTGCTCGTACGACGGGACGAGACGAGGCGAGGAGGAGAACCCGTGCAGTCGCCCGGCACCGAGACCGACACCGGCACCGTCCGTGCCCCGCACCGGTACGGCCCCCTCGCCTGGGACCGGATCGCGGCGGGCGCCTGCCTGCTGGTCAGCATCCCCTTCGAGGTCTTCGCCGAGGTCACCCACGCATCCTGGGCCGCGCACCCCCTCCTGCGCTGGTTCGGCATCCTCGCCGCCTGCGCCGCCCTGCTGTGGCGCCGCACCCGCTTCCCGCTCGCCGCGGTCGTGATTCTCGTCGCGACCGCCCTGAGCGCGAAGTTCGCCGCCCTGTTCTTCCTCGCCTACGCCGCCGGGCGCTACCAACGCCGCTCCTACGCCTGGTGGTTCGGTGCGGCGGCCACCTCCGAGCTGATCGCCGTCGGCGCTCTCGGCTCCGGCCCACCGCTGGTCCAGGACAGCTCCCCCGCCGGCGTCGCCCTGCTCACCGCCGCCGTGGCCATGACCGTCATGGTCGGGATCACCCGCGCCCGCCACTTGGCGGAGCGGGCCCGCGCCGAGGAGGTGGCCCGGGAGCGGGCGGCCGAGGCGGTCAACGCCGAGCGGCGAAGGCTCGTACGGGAGTTCCACGATCTGCTCGGCCACGACGTGGCTCTGCTGAACATCCTGATCGAGGCGCTACGGGGCTCCGTGGGAGGCCGGAACGAGGCCGCGGACGGGCTGCTCGACGCGGCGCAGAAGCAGTGCGCGGCCGCCACGGACCACCTGCGCGGCATGACCGCCGTGCTGCGGCTGCGCGAGCTGGACGCACCGCCGGCGACCGGTCCGGGTCCCCGTCCGGGTACGGCCGAGCTCGACGCCCTGGGCCGCTCGCTCGACAGCGTCCGCGCGGCGGGGGTCGACGTACGGCTCACGGACGGGTTCGCGGAGGCCTTCGGCCGGCTGCCGGCCGCGCACCAGGAAGCCGCCCGCCGGGTGGTCACCGAAGGGCTGACCAACATCCTGCGGTACGCGCCCGGTGCGGCCGTACGGATCAGCCTGCGGACCGGGCCGGCCGGGCCGGCCAACTGGACGCTCGACGTCCGCAACGGTCCGCCCGGCGCACCCGTACGGTCGCTCGCGCCGGGCACCGGCCTCGGACAGGTCGGGCTGCGGGGCCGGCTGGAGGCGCTCGGCGGCACCCTCGAAGCCGGGCCCACGGCGGACGGAGACGCAGACGGGGGCGACGGAGACGGCTACCTGCTCCGCGCCCGCGTCACCCCCACACACGAAGGAGGAGAGCAGTGCTCCGCATTGTGATCACCGATGACGAGGACGTCATCCGTGCGGGACTCAGGACCATCCTCACCGTCCAGGACGACATCGAAGTCGTCGGCGAGGCGGGCAACGGAGCCGAGGCCCTGGCGGTCGTCGCCGAACAGGACCCCGACGTCGTCGTCCTGGACCTCGCCATGCCCGGAGGACCCGACGGCGCCGAAACCGCCCGCCTCCTGCGCGAGGGCCACCCCGGCCTCGGCATCCTCGTCCTGACCACCATCGCCGACGAGGAGCACGTGGCCCGGGTCTGGCGGGCCGGAGCCGACGGCTACCTGCTGAAGACCGCCTCGGGGGCCGAGATGCGCGAGGCGGTGCACAGCGCGGCCGAACACCACGCGGTGCTCAGCCCCGCCGTGATCTCCACCGTCATGAGCCGCTTCTCCACCCACCACCACCCGGCCCCGACCCCCGAGGTCATGGCACGCATCCGCGCCCTCTCGCAGGGCGAGCTGCGCTGCGTGGTCGCCCTCGCCGACGGGCTCGGCAACCGCGAGATCGGTGCACGGCTCGGCCTGGCCGAGGGCACCGTCAAGACCCATCTCTCCCGCGCCCTCCACAAATTCGGCCTCGACAACCGCACTCAGCTCGCCCTCCTGGCCAACGACCAACGCGAACTCCTCACCGCCCTCCTCCGCTGAGCCGGCCGGGCGGTCCACCGGTGAGCACCCCTCACGGGGCTGCCCCCAGCGCCCGCAGCGCGAGGGCCGTGAACCGGATGTCTCGTCCGGCTCACGCCTTGTCTGATCGCCCATCCTGGAGCACGGTGCGAAGCCCGTCTCTGCGCAATCGCGGCAAGAGGCGACACGTGAGTTCGTGCAACATGCCGAGAGGCGTGAGCACGGCGGGATGCCATGCTCGATTCCACCTCCCTCCCCCGTTCCGCCCTGCGGCTACCGGCCGAGCGCGGGGATGACGTGCCGGCCGTAGGCGTCGATGGTCGCCTCGCGGGCGTCGTGCATGTCGTAGACGGCGAACTGGTCGACGCCGAGGGCTTGCAGGGCGCGGAGCTTCTCGATGTGGGCCTCGGCCGGGCCCAGGAGACAGAAGCGGTCGACGATCTCGTCGGGGACGAAGTCGGTGGACGGGTTCCCGGCCCGGCCGTGGTGGCTGTAGTCGTAGCCCTGCCGGGACTTGACGTACTCCGTCAGCTCGTCCGGGACCATCGAGGAGTGCTCCCCGTAGCGGGAGACCAGGTCGGCGACGTGGTTGCCGACCATGCCGCCGAACCACCGGCACTGATCGCGGGCGTGGGCCAGGGCCTGCGCCGAGTCGTCCGCCGTGACGTACGCCGGGGCCGCCACGCAGATGGTGATCGAGTCCGGGTCGCGGCCCGCCTCCACGGCGGCCTGGCGGACCGCCTTGACCATCCACTCGGTGAGGTAGAGGTCCGCGAGCTGGAGGATGAACCCGTCTGCCTTCTGCCCAGCCAGGGCGAGGGCCTTGGGTCCGTACGCGGCCATCCAGACGGGCAGTTTCCCGTCCTTGATCCAGGGGATCCGGATCGGGTTGCCGTCGACCTGCGCCTCGCGGCCCTCCGCGAGGTCACGGATGACGCCGATGGCCTCGCCGAGGCGGGCCAGCGTGTTGGGTGCGCGCCCGGCGACCCGCATCGCCGAGTCGCCGCGGCCGATCCCGCAGACCGTGCGGTTGCCGTACATGTCGTTCAGCGTCGCGAAGGTGGAGGCGGTGACCTCCCAGGTGCGGGTGCCCGGGTTGGTGACCATCGGACCCACGTGCATCTTCTGCGTGTTGGCCAGGATCTGGCTGTAGATGACGAAGGGTTCCTGCCAGAGGACCGCCGAGTCGAAGGTCCAGCCGTAGCGGAATCCGTTGCGCTCGCCGCGCTTCATGAGGCTGACGACCTGGGAGGCCGGCGGGTCGGTTTGCAGGACGAGGCCGAAGTCCATGCATGGCTCCTTGCTGCTGCGTGCGGGCTTGCGGCTTACAGGTACTGGCAGGTGGAGCGGGGGATGAAGGCCCCATGACCGGCCCGGCCGGTGAACTCCCGCCGGTCGATGACGAGTTCGCCCCGCGACAGGACCGTGTCGACGCGTCCGGTGATCCGCTTGCCCTCGTACGCCGAGTAGTCCACGTTCATGTGGTGCGTCTCGGCGGAGATGACCTGCTCGGCGTGCGGATCGTAGAGAACGATGTCGGCGTCGGAACCGGGGGCGATGGTGCCCTTCTGCGGGTAGAGGCCGAACATCCGGGCCGGGGTCGCGCAGGCGATCTCGATCCAGCGGCGGCGGCTGATGTGCCCGTCCAGGACGGCCTGGTGGAGGAGGTCCATGCGGTTCTCCACCCCCGGCAGCCCGTTCGGGATCTTCGAGAAGTCCCCCCGGCCCAGCTCCTTCTGCCCCCGGAAGCAGAACGGGCAGTGGTCGGTGGAGACCACCTGGAGGTCGTTCGTCCGCAGACCCCGCCACAGGGCCGCCTGGTGCTCGCGCGGACGCAGGGGGGT
Organism: Streptomyces sp. NPDC006450; assembly: GCF_040612195.1. NCBI lineage: Bacteria > Bacillati > Actinomycetota > Actinomycetes > Kitasatosporales > Streptomycetaceae > Streptomyces > Streptomyces sp. NPDC006450. The sequence continues at coordinate 15,745 of NZ_JBEXPT010000123.1, forward strand.
GGAGCAGACGTACTTGGCACCCTGGAAGTCCGGCTCCGCCAGGTTGTCGGTGGACAGGAAGAGGTACTGCGGACAGGTCTCGCCGAAGACCGGCAGGCCCTTGTCCCGTGCGGCGGCCAGTTCGGCCACCGCCTCCTCCGCCGAGACGTGGACCACGTACAGCGGGGCGCCGGCCACCCGGGCGAGCTGGATCGCCCGGTGGGTGGCCTCGGCTTCGAGGAGCACCTTGCGGACCTCGCCGTGGTGGCGCGGGTCCGTCTCCCCCCGCGCCAGGGCCTGTTCGACGAGGACGTCGATCGCGATGCCGTTCTCGGCGTGCATCATGATCAGCCCGCCGTTGCCCGACGCCCGCTGCATCGCCCGCAGGATCTGCCCGTCGTCGCTGTAGAAGACCCCGGGATAGGCCATGAACAGCTTGAAGGAGGTGACCCCCTCCCCCACCAGGTGGTCCATCTCCTTCAGGGTCCGCTCGTTGACGTCCGAGAGGATCATGTGGAAGGCGTAGTCGACGGCGCACTTGCCGTCAGCCTTGTCGTACCAGGTGTCCAGGCCCTCGCGCAGGGCGTGCCCCGGCGTCTGTACGGCGAAGTCCACGATGGTGGTGGTACCGCCCCAGGCGGCGGCCCGGGTACCGGTCTCGAAGGTGTCGGAGGCCGCCGTGCCGCCGAAGGGCAGCTCCATGTGGGTGTGGGCGTCGACCCCGCCGGGGATGACGTACTTCCCGCTCGCGTCGATCGTCCGGTCGGCCGTCCAGGTCTCGGCGGCCGCCGTGCCGTGTGCCGCGAGCGCGGCGACCCGGCCGTCCTCGATCAGCACGTCGGCGTGGAGCTCGTCGGACGCGGTGATGACGAGCCCGCCGCGGATGAGGGTGCGGATGCTCATGTACGTCTCCCCCGGTGTCAGTTGAGGCTTCTGAGGGCCTCGGCGAGGATCTCGGCGCCCTCTTCCGCCTCGGCGACGGTGAGGGAGAGCGGCGGCGCGATGCGCAGCACGCTGGTGTTGTGGCCGCCGCCCTTGCCGAGCAGCAGGCCGCCGGCCCGGGCGGCCTCCAGTACGGCGGTGGCCGCGTCCGGGTCGGCCTGGTCGGTGCCGGGCTTCGTCAGCTCCAGACCGGCCATCAGGCCCCGGCCGCGCACCTCCCGTACGGCGGGCACGGTCGCGGCGATGGCCCGCAGCCGCTCCAGCAGCAGGCCGCCGACGCGGCGGGCGTTGCCCTGGAGGTCGTGTTCGAGGAGGTAGGCGAGGTTGGCGACGCCGGCGGCCATGGTGACCGGGGAACCGCCGAAGGTGGAGATGGAGTTGGAGTCGAGGCAGTTCATCACCTCGGCGCGGGCCACGACTCCGCCGATGGACATGCCGTTGCCGATGCCCTTGGCGAAGGTGATGATGTCCGGCGGGCCGTTCTGGGCGTGGGCCTGCCAGCCCCAGAAGTGCTCGCCGGTACGACCCCAGCCGGTCTGCACCTCGTCGCTGATCCAGAGGATGCCGTGCCGGTCGAGGACCTCGCGGAAGGCCCCGTAGAGCCCGTCGGGCGGTGAGGTGAATCCGCCCACGCCCTGCACCGGTTCGGCGATGAGCGCGGCGACCCCGCCGCGCGCCTGGCCGAGTACGTCCTCCAGGTCGGCGACGGCCGCGGCGGTGAAGGCGGTGTCGTCGAGGTGGGCGAAGGGGCCGCGGGTGCGGACCGCGCCGTGGACGTAGTAGGTCTGGAGCGGCGAGAGGCTGGTCGGGGACCAGCCGCGGTTGCCGGTGATCGAGACGGTGGAGAAGGAGCGGCCGTGGTAGCTGTTGCGCATCGCCAGGATCTGGTTGGAGCGGCGGTACGTCGTCGCGAGCAGCAGGGCGGTGTCGTTGGCCTCGGTGCCGGACGTGGTGAAGAAGACCCTGGCTTCGGGGATGCCGGACAACGCCGAGACGCGCTCGGCCAGTTCGATCATCGGCCGGTTGAGGTACAGGGTGGAGGAGTGGATGATCCGTCCGGCCTGTTCGGAGACGGCCTTGGTGACCTCCGGCAGGGCGTGGGCGGTCATCGTGGTGAGGATGCCGCCGAAGAAGTCCAGGTAGCGGTTGCCGTCCGCGTCCCAGACGTGGCGGCCCTCGCCGTGGGTGAGTTCGAGGGGGCGGTCGTAGTAGAGCGCGAGCCAGTCGGGCAGGACGGAGCGGTGCCGGCTGTGCAGGGGGATCGGGTTGGTCACGGCTGTACGAGTCCTCCGTAGGCGTCGGGGCGGCGGTCGCGATAGAAGGCCCACTGGTCGCGGACCTCCTTGATGAGGTCGAAATCGAGGTCGCGGACGAGGAGTTCCTCCTCCTTGTCGCTGGCGACCTCCCCGACGAACTGGCCGCGCGGGTCGACGAAGTAGCTGGTGCCGTAGAAGTCGTTGTCGCCGTACTCCTCCTGGCCCACGCGGTTGATGGCGGCGACGAAGTACTCGTTGGCGACGGCGGAGGCGGGCTGTTCCAACTGCCACAGGTATCCGGAGAGCCCCCGGGAGGTGGCGGACGGGTTGTAGACCAACTGGGCGCCGTTCAGACCGAGTTCCCGCCAGCCTTCCGGGAAGTGGCGGTCGTAGCAGATGTAGACGCCGACCTTGCCGACGGCGGTGTCGAAGACGGGGAAACCGAGGTTGCCCGGGCGGAAGTAGTACTTCTCCCAGAAGCCCCTGACCTGGGGGATGTGGTGCTTGCGGTACTTGCCGAGGTAGCTGCCGTCGGCGTCGATGACCGCGGCCGTGTTGTAGTAGAAGCCCTCGGCCTCCAGCTCGAAGACCGGTACGACGATCACCATGCCGGTCTCGCGGGCGAGGGCCTGCATCCGCCGGACGGTGGGGCCGTCGGGGACCGCCTCGGCCCAGCGGTAGTGCTCGGGCTCCTGGACCTGGCAGAAGTAGGGGGCGTTGAAGACTTCCTGGAAGCCGATGATCTGCGCACCCTGGGCGGCGGCCCGGCGGGCGTGCTCCTCGTGTTTGGCGATCATCGACTCGGTGTCTCCCGTCCAGGTGGCCTGGACGAGTGCGGCGCGGACGACTTGGGCCATGAGCTGCTCCTCGCGACGGGGTACGCCGGCTTCTACGCACGTAGAGGGTGTACGACGGCTGCGCGTAGGGAGTTGAAGGTAGGCCTCGTCCAGGCCCGGGGCAAGACCGCCTTGCGCGGTTGGAGTAGTCGATCACCAAACGCAGGAGTTACGTCGACACCTGGTCGATTCCGGTCAGGTGACGGGCAGATTCGCGACTCGAAGCGCATGCAACAGGTCACGGTGATGAGCCCCCGAGAGCGCTTCCGCGGCGCGGAGCAGGCGGGGCGCGAACCACCTGGGGTCCCGGCGGGCGAGCCGGGCCGATTCCTCGGCGGTGCGGACCCGGACGAAGGCGGCGAGCAGTGCGTCGGCCTCCCGGGTGTGGCCGGCCGTCCCGAGCACGAGGGCGATCTCGGCGATCTCGGCGGCCGGGCGGGCCGCACCCTGGCGCAGCAGGGCGTCGCGGTCGGCCGGCCCGAGCGCGACGGCGGCCGCGGCGAACCGGGCGGGCGGC
>NZ_JBEXPT010000124.1:0-19258 GCF_040612195.1 Streptomyces sp. NPDC006450
CCAGGTCCCACCAGCGGGCCACCGACTCGGTCGTCGGGGCGAAGCCCAGGTGGGCGCCCCGGAAGAGTTCCACGTACGCGGTCAGGTGCAGCCGCACCCTGGAGCGGCTGCAGCCAGGTCCGGGGCTCCGGTCTCCAGCGCCCGGGCCAGCAGCGCCCACGCCGCGTCCCAGCGGGACTTCTCCGGGCGCCCCCGCACCGCCTCGACCACACCGTCGAGCACGGCTTGGCGCAGGTCGCCGCGCTCGGGCAGGACGGCGGCCGCCGGGTCGGCGAGCAGCGTCTCCGGGTCCGGGAGGTCCATCCGGTCCAGGCTCGCCAGCAGTTCCAGCCCGGGACCGTCTCCCACGGTTCCCCTGACCAGCAGGGAGAGCACTTCCCGGGAGGCGCCGGCCGCGGTCGCGAAGGCGATCAGGCAGAGCGTCATCTCCCAGCTCCGGGGGGAGGGCCAGGGGCCGCCCCGGCGGGTTTCGCCCGAGGGCAGCTGGTGGACGAGCTTGGGCCGGGCGGCGAGCAGTCCGCACACCGCGCGGCGGGCGAAGTCCACGGCTTCCGGGAGCCGTTCGGGGTCGAGCCGGGGCAGGGTGGCGCGGGGCCAGGTCCCTCCGAGGCCGCGTACCACCACCTCGTGGTCGTGCGTCCACTGGAGGTGGACGAAGCGGTTGGCCAGGGGCGGGCTCAGCTCCCAGCCGTCGGCCGCTGAGGACCGCGGGTTGGCGGCGGCCACGATCCGGACCTCGGGCGGCAGCCGCAGCGTACCGATCCGCCGCTCCAGCACGAGGCGGAGCAGGGCCGCCTGCACGGCCGGCGGCGCGGTGGACAGCTCGTCGAGGAACAGCAGCCCCCGGCCGGCCCGTACGAGGCGCACGGCCCAGTCCGGCGGCGCCATCGGCACGCCCTGCTCGGCGGGGTCGTCTCCGACGATGGGCAGGCCGGAGAAGTCGGACGGCTCGTGCACGCTGGCGATGACGGTGGTCAGCGGGAGGTCCAGGGACGCTGCGAGCTGGGTCAGGGCCGCGGTCTTGCCGATGCCCGGCTCGCCCCACAGGAGGACGGGCAGGTCGGCTGCCACCGCCAGGGTCAGGGCCTCCAGTTGGACGTCGGGGCGCGGTTCGGTCGTCGTATCGCGCAGCAGGGCCAGCAGCCCTGCGGCGACGTCGAGTGGGGCGCTGCTGGTCGGGGCGGACGGGGCGGACGGGGCGTAGGAGCGCATGCGGAATCACCTTGGTGTGTGGGGTGGGAAGGGGGGTTCGCGGTGGGCGGGGCAGGGACAGGGGGCCGGGGCCGGGTCAGCCGTGGGACGCGTGCCGCGGGTGCGAGCCCTCGGTGCGACGAGGGTCGGGAGAGCGGTAGCCGGCGGGACCGCGGCCGGCGGCCGGACCGGCCAGGCCCGCCCTGAACAGTCCGTAGGCGACCCGCCGCCGCGCGGCCGCCTCCAGTTCGTCCCGCAGCGGGCCGTCGCGCAGCAGCGCTCCGGGACCGAGCAGCCCTTCTACGACGGCCAGGGCGCCGGCGGTGTCGCCGTGGTCGAGGCGTTCACGGACGCCGGAGAGGGAATCCGGGCGGCGGTGCGCCTCGTCGATGGCCCGCAGGCAGGGCAGCGGCGTGCCGGTCAGGGCGACGAGCAGCTCCTCGCGGCGGATCTCGGCCGGGTCGTGGTCCAGCGGGGCCAGCACCCCGTCGACCAGGCCGATCCGGTGCCGGGCACCCCGGCAGTCCACCCGTCTCGGTGCCCCGGCCCGGTCCGCGGCTTCGGCCTCGGCCCCGCTCCCGGCAGGCCGGGACGGCGACCGGTCCGGTACGAGGGCCCGCCCGACCAGCGGGTGCAGCCGGCCGGCGTCGATCAGGCCGGCACGGAGCAGTTCCAGGTCGGGCAGTACCCAGATCGCCGCGTCGGGCAGCACCGGCGGGGCGGGTGCACCCGCCTGTGCGGACGGGGCCGCGGAGATCCGCCCGGTCCTGTCGCCGTCGCCGTCTGCGCGCAGGTGGACGTACAGCCGGTGCCGGGCCCCGAGCCGCACGGCGACCGTACCGCCGGAGCGTCCCTGGGACCGGAGCAGGATCTCCGCCTCGGCCTCCCACCGGTCGACGGCGCAGCGGGGCACCGCGGGGAGCGGCCCCGGCAGGGCGGGATCCAGCGCGGGGCCCGTGTCCCCGGGCTGCCGATCGGCCCCGGACCGGGAGCGGAGCTCGTCGCTCCTGCGGGCGTCCCACAGGTGGCGGTGCAGGTCGAGGCGGAACCGCGGATGGGGGTGGGGATGCGGATGGGGGTGCGGACCGGCCCCCGGAAGGCGGCGGGCGGCGTCCGCGGAGCGGGCTCCGTCCCACAGGGCGAGGCTGATCCGCTGCCCGTACTCCGCCCAGGCCGGCGGCGTACGGACCACGAGGTGCACCGGGCGTGCACCGCCCGGGTCCGCGTCCGCGTACCGGGCCAGCGCGATGGTCAGCCCGGGGCGCAGCAGTCCGTCGGGGGCGATCCTCGGCAGGTGCCAGCGCAGGAGGTCCGGAGCCAGGTGGCGCAGGTCGGCCCGGATCCGGGCCGCGAGTTCGCGGCCGTGGGTGCGCGCCAGGACGCGCAGGTCGAAGTCGACGTCGACGGCCGCGGCGGCGCACGCGCCCGCCCAGTCACCGGCGGAGCGGCGGGCGGTCGCGGTCTCGATCATGGACGGCGGCACGGCGAACTCGCGCACGCGCAGCCAGAAGGACGGGCGGGAAGCCCCGTTCGCGATCTGAGTGAGCATCAGCACTCACCTTGCGCGGACGGGACCCCCATTCTCTGCGTACGGGAAGTAGTCATCGCGGAGAGGCTAACGCCCGTCGCCGCGGTCCGCCAGGCCTTTCCTGACCGGCTGTACGGCTCGGTGCGAGGTCCACCAGGGCATCACGGGCGGCCGGAGCGACGGCCGCGTCCCGGCAGGCCGGCCGGTCGCGGCCGCCGGGGGCCTCGCGGCCTGCGCGGGGCGGGCGCAGCCGGCCGGCTTCGGGGCACGGCTAGAACTCCCGGGCTTACGGAGCGGCGGCGCGATCGATTTCATGCGCCCCTTCATGGCTTGCGGCCCCGCCGTGCCGCACACCATCCGTTGCGGGCAAGGCCGTTCGGCCACGGGGTTGTCGTCCGCCGGCCGTGATCGCGTCACCTGCGAAGCGCGCCTACCGCGCCCGGTGGACCACTTCGCCCGCGACCACCACCGTTTCGGCCACCGTCCCCGGGATCTTCTCCGGGGCCACCGCGAGGATGTCCCGGGACAGGATCACGAAGTCGGCCGCCTTGCCGACCGTCAGGGAACCCCGGTCGTCCTCAAGGAAATTGGCGTACGCGGAACCCATCGTGTAGCCGTACACCGCCGTCCGGGCGTCCACCGTCTCCTGCTCCTGCCACGGCTCGCCGCCGTCCAGCGGGCGGCGGGTCAGCGCCGTGTAGATGCCGATCATCGGGTCCATCTCGGCGACGTTCCAGTCGCTGGAGAAGGCCAGGACCGCTCCCGCCTCGGCGAGGCTCCGCATCGGCCACGCCTTGTGCCAGCGGTCCTCCCCCACGTTCTCCGCCCAGTCCTGACCCGGACCGGCGATCTCCGGCGCGCAGTGCCGGGGCTGCATGCAGGCCACCACTCCGAGCTGCCCGAAGCGCGGTACGTCCTCGGGGTCCAGGCACTCCACGTGCACCACCTGGTGGCGGGCGTCGCGCGGGCCGTTCACCGCCCGTGCGTGCTCGACGGCGTCGAGGACCGTACGGATGCCCCGGTCGCCCGTGGCGTGGACGAAGCACTGGAACCCGCGCGCGTCCAGCCGGGCGAGGAGCTCGGCGAACTCCTCCGCCGGGTAGAAGGTCTCGCCCCGGTGCGCTCCGCAGCCGGTGTACGGCTCCAGCAGCGCGGCCGTGCGCGGCTCCACCACGTCGTCGATGTAGAGCTTGAGGGGGCCCACCCGGAAGCGGTCCCCGGCGTGCACCCGGGCCGCCGCCTCGAAGAGGTCGAGGTCCTCCTCGGTCGTGCCGCGCGGGTGGAACAGCGCGGCGACGATCCGGGAGCGCAGCCGGCCCTCGGCGCGCGCCCGGTCGTACAGTTCCAGGTCGTCCAGGGAGTTCTGCGGCTCGACGACGGTGGTGATGCCGAAGCCGATCGCGTCGTCCAGGCTCTTGGCGAGGCGCCCGTACTGGCGGTCCGGGGAGGCCCACGGCACGCCCAGGTCGCGCAGGGCGCGGTGGCCGTCGCGCGAGAGCCCCTTGATGGCGAAGTCCTTGACGAACCCGGTGGGTTCACCGCTCTCCGCGTCCACGGCGGCCGTGCCGAAGGGCAGGTCGGTACGGTCCTTCGCGACTCCGAGCCGGCGCATCGCCGCCGTGTTCAGCCAGGCCGTGTGGACGTCGTACGAGAGCACGATCGCGGGGGTGTCCCCGGTGACCGGGTCCAGGTCTGCGGCCGTGGGCATGCGTCCGCCGGGGATCGCGGAGTAGTCGAAGGCCTCGGCCTCGATCCACTCGGCGCCGGGGTTGGCCTCCCGCCACGCGCCGATGCGGTCGAGGATGGCTTCGAGCGTCCGCACTCCGGCGAGCTGTACGCAGGCGTCGTCGGAGCCGAGCCGGACGTGGTTGTGGGCGTCGATGAATCCCGGCAGCACGAGCCGGCCGCCCGCGTCGATCCGCTCGGTGTCGGGGCCCGCCCAGTCGGTGGCCTCCGCGTCCGGGCCGACCCAGACGATCCGCCCGTCGCGCACGGCGAGGGCCTCGGCCTCGGGCAGCTCGGGGTCGACGGTGTGGATGCGGGCTCCGGTGAGGAGCAGATCGGCGGGGGTGGAGTGCGGCATGGGGTGGTGCTCCTGTGCAGAGGGGGTACGGGGAGGCGGACGACGGGGAACGGGCGCCGGGCGGGTGGCGGGGCGGGGAGGCCTCTCGGCGGCCGGAAGGGGCCGGAGCCGCCGGAGGGGACCCTCCGGCGGCCGGAACGGGGCCGGAACAGGGGCCGCTACGGGGGCCGGACCGAGCCCTCAGGCGGCCGGGGCGTAGGCGGGCACCCGGCGGGCGAGGGCCCAGTACGTGAGCCCGGCGACCACCGAGCCGAGCAGGGTGAGGTCGGCGCCTCCGAGCGGGGCCACGAGCGGCCCGGTCCACAGCTCGGAGTCGCAGGTCAGGGCGGCGAAGGCCATTCCGGCGAGCAGGGCGGTCATGCCGGCGGGGTGGTAGCCGGACCGGTACCAGTAGGCGCCCTCGCTCCCGGCGTGCAGCGCGTCGGAGTCGTAGCGGCAGCGGCGCAGCAGCATGTCGGCGAGGAAGACGCCGCCCCAGGGCGCGAACACGATGATCAGGAGGGAGAGGAAGGACAGCAGGGAGGTGGTGAAGTCGGTGAGGAAGAGCGCGGCGAGCGATCCGGCGGCGGTCACGGCCGCGCTGACCACGATGGCCCGGGCCCGGCTCCACGGGATGCCGAGGACCTGGAGGTTCAGGCTGGAGGAGTAGAGCGTGATGATCGAGTTGGTGACGGAGCCGCCCAGGACCAGGGCCAGGAACAGCGGCTGGAACCAGCCGGGCAGCAGGCTCTCGGCTCCGGCGACGGCGTCGGTCATGTCGGTCTGGGTGGCGGCGGCCACGCCGGCGATGCCGAGGGCGACGGAGGAGACGAACCCGCCGAGCGCGCCCATCCAGGTGATCGACTTCAGCGAGGTGGTGCGGGGCAGGTAGCGGGTGTAGTCGGCGGGCATCGGCAGGTACGAGAACGGCCCGGCGAGCATCACGACGAAGGCCAGGCTCCAGCCGGACAGGCCCGGGGCCGACGCGTCGGCCGCGGCGGTGGTCTCGGCGCCGGGCAGGACGAAGACCAGCAGGGCGCCGAAGCCGACGGCCAGGACGTAGGCCATCCAGCGCTCGGCGAACTGCACGGTGGCGTGGCCCCACATGGCGACGGCGAAGGTGAGGGCGAGGGTGATCCCGAGCGCGACGGCCCGGATCAAGGTGCCTTCGCCCAGACCGATTTCGGCGAAGAAGACCTCCAGCGCCAGGGTGCCGACGACGGTGTTGACGATGGTGTAGCCGATGCTCACCACCCAGTTGAGGACGCCCGCCGGCCAGTTGCCCCGTACGCCGAAGGCGGCCCGGGAGATGACCAGGGTGGCGGTGCCGGTGCGGATGCCGCTGAGGCCGGCGGCGCTGACCGCGAAGAAGGACAGCCCGCTGATCACGACCACGGCGGTGGCCTGCCAGAAGCTGAGGCCGAAGGCGACGGCGAGGGCTCCGTTGATCACGTAGGTGAAGGTCAGGTTCGAACCGAACCAGAGCCAGAAGAGGTCCTTGGCCCCGCCGTGGCGCTCGGCGTCGGGGATCGGGTCGATGCCGTGCGTCTCGACTCTGAAGACCTCGTCGACGGCGGCCGTCGTCTCCTGGTGTGCCATGCGTCTGCCCCTGACCTTCGGCGGTGAACCGCGAAACCGACCTTGAACGGCGTTCTAAGTTCTTGAATGGCATTCAAGATGCGCTGCCGACCCGGACCCCGTCAAGACCCTGTCCGGGATAAGGTCGGCCCACGAAGATCGGGAAGGCGGCACAGGTGGCAGCGGGAGCGGCACGGCGGCGCGACGGGCAGATCGCCCAGGAGCGGATGCTGGAAGAGGCCATGACGGCGATCGCCGAGGACGGGCTGGCGAAGCTCACCATGTCCGCGCTCGCCGAACGGCTCGGCACCAGCGGCGGCCACATCCTGTACTACTTCGGCAGCAAGGACCGGCTGCTGCTGGCCGCCCTGCGCTGGAGCGAGCACCAACTAGCCGAAGAGCGAACCGCGTTGCTGGGCCGACGGGTGACCGCCCACCGCAAACTCGCGCTCTTCCTGGAGCTCTACCTGCCCCGCGGCCCCCGCGATCCGCGCTGGACGCTCTGGATCGAGCTGTGGGCCCGCATCCCCTCGAACGAGCCGCTGCGCGCCGCGCAGCAGGAGATCGACGACGGCTGGCAGCGGGACCTGGAGTCGCTCCTCGCCAAGGGGGTCGAACAGGGCCGCTTCGCCGCCGGCCTGGACGTCCCCGCCCGGGCCTCGGAGCTGCTCGCCCTGCTGGACGGCCTGAGCACCCGGGTGGTGCTGGGCGAGCGCGGCGCGGACCGGGCCACCTCCCTGGAGCGCGCGCACTCGGCGGCGGCCCTGCTGATCCCGCACACCTGAGCGCGCACCCCCGAACCCGACCGCCCGAGGCCGACCATCCGAGCCCGAGCACCCGAGCCCGACCGCGTCCGGACATGGCGAGAGCCCGCCCGGGCCTTGGCGTCCCGGGCGGGCTCTTCCGCTCCCCTCTTCCGCTCCCCTCTTCGGTTACTTCTTCGGCTACTTCTTCGCGGCTGCGGCCTCCTCGGCCGGGACGCCCTCGGCGTTGCCGTAGTAGGCCTGGCGCATGAGCTGCTTCAGGTCGTCGATCATCGGCATCCGCGGGTTCGCGGGGGCGCACTGGTCGGCGTAGGCGTTCATGGCCTGGGTCGGCAGGGCCTCGATGAAGGCCTGCTCGTCCACGCCCTCCTCGGCGAAGGAGGAGGTGATCCCGCACTTGGCGCGGAGCTCCTCGACGGCCCGGGCGTAGGACTCGACGCCCTCGGCGGCCGTGGCGGCCGGCAGGCCCAGCATCTTCGCGATCTCCTGGAAGCGCTCCGGCGCCCGGTAGACCTCGGCCTTGGGCCACGGGGTGGCCTTGTGGGTGACCGTGCCGTTGTGACGGATCACGTGCGGCAGGAGCAGGGCGTTGGTGCGGCCGTGGGCGACGTGGAAGGTGTTGCCCAGGGTGTGCGCCATGGCGTGGACCATGCCCAGGAAGGCGTTGGCGAAGGCCATGCCCGCCACGGTGGAGGCGTTGTGCATCTTCTCGCGGGCCTCGGGGTCGTTCGGGCCGTCGACCACGCAGCGCTGCAGGTTTTCGAAGATGAGCTTGATGGCCTGGAGGCACAGGCCGTCGGTGTAGTCGTTCGCGTACGCGGAGACGTAGGCCTCGGTGGCGTGCGTCAGGGCGTCGAAGCCGGAGTCGGCGGTCACCTTGGGCGGGAGGCCCATGGGCAGCATCGGGTCGACGATGGCGACGTCCGGGGTCAGCGCGTAGTCGGCGAGCGGGTACTTCTGGGCCGCTGCAGGGTCGGAGATGACGGCGAACGGGGTGACCTCCGAGCCGGTGCCCGAGGTGGTCGGGATGGCGACCATCCTCGCCTTCTCGCCGAGCGAGGGGAACGTGTAGGCGCGCTTGCGGACGTCGAAGAACTTCTCCTTCGTGTCGGCGAACTCCACCTCCGGGCGCTCGTACATCAGCCACATGATCTTCGCGGCGTCCATCGGCGAGCCGCCGCCGAGGCCGATGATCGTGTCGGGCTGGAAGTCGCGCATCATCGCGGCTCCGGCCTGGACCGTGGCGAGCTCCGGGTTGGGCTCGACGTTGTCGATGACCTGGATCGACACGGCGCCCGCGCGGGCCTGCAGGATGTCGGTGACCTTCTGCACGAAGCCGATGGAGACCATCGTCTTGTCGGTGACGATCGAGACCCGGCTGATGCCGTCCATCTCGCCGAGGTAGCGGATGGAGTTGCGCTCGAAGTAGATCTTCGGCGGGACCTTGAACCACTGCATGTTGGTGTTGCGCCGTCCGATCCGCTTGACGTTGATCAGGTTGACCGCGGTGACGTTGTTCGACACCGAGTTGTGTCCGTAGGAGCCGCAGCCGAGGGTGAGCGAGGGGAGGAAGGCGTTGTAGACGTCGCCGATGCCGCCGAAGGTGGAGGGCGAATTGGCGATGACGCGGACCGCCTTGACCTTCCTGCCGAACTCCTCGACGAGCTCCTCGTCCTCGGCGTGGATGGCGGCGCTGTGGCCCAGTCCGTGGAACTCGACCATCGCGGCGGCCAGTTCGAGGCCGTGCTCGGTGTCGGAGGCCTTCAGGGCGGCCAGGACCGGGGACAGCTTCTCGCGGGTCAGCGGCTCGTTCTCACCGACCTCGTTGCACTCCGCGAGGAGGATGGAGGCGTCGGCGGGGACGGTGAAGCCGGCCTGCTCGGCGATCCACTGCGGGGACCTGCCGACGACCGCCGGGTTCAGCTTGGCGCCGGAGGTGTCGGCCGCATAGGCGGTGGTGCCGAAGACGAACTGCTCCAGCTTGGTCTTCTCGGCGGCGGAGACCACGTGGGCGCCGAGCCGCTTGAACTCGGCGAGGCCCTTCTCGTAGATCTCGGCGTCCAGGATGACCGCCTGCTCGGAGGCGCAGATCATGCCGTTGTCGAAGGCCTTGGAGAGCACGATGTCGTGGATCGCGCGGCCGAGCCTGGCACTCTTGTGGACGTACGCCGGGACGTTGCCCGCGCCGACGCCCAGGGCCGGCTTGCCGCACGAGTAGGCGGCCTTGACCATGGCGTTTCCGCCGGTCGCGAGGATGGTGGAGACGCCCGGGTGGTTCATGAGGGCGCCCGTGGCCTCCATGGAGGGTGCGGTGACCCACTGGACGCAGTTCTGGGGGGCGCCGGCGGCGACGGCGGCGTCGCGGACGATGCGGGCGGCCTCGGCGGAGCAGTTCTGCGCGGAGGGGTGGAAGGCGAAGATGATGGGGTTGCGGGTCTTCAGGGCGATCAGGGCCTTGAAGATCGTGGTGGAGGTCGGGTTGGTGACCGGGGTCATGGCGCAGACGACGCCGACCGGCTCGGCGATCTCCGTGATGCCGTTCAGCTCGTCGCGGCGGATGACGCCCGCGGTCTTGAGCCCGCGCATCGAGTTCACGACGTGCTCGCAGGCGAAGAGGTTCTTGACGGCCTTGTCCTCGAAGAGGCCGCGACCGGTCTCCTCGACGGCCAGCCGGGCGAGCTCGCCGTGCCGGCTCAGCGCGGCCAGCGAGGCCTTCTTGACGATGTGGTCGACCTGCTCCTGATTGAACGACGAGAACTGGTCGAGTGCCCCCAGCGCCCCCTGGACCAGTCCGTCCACCTTCTCGTTCGCCTGCATGGCAGGAACTCCTTCATTTCGACTCGACCCGAACCGTTTTCCTGATGACTCAATTCGACACCCAAAAGCGGAAGCCGTGCTGCCGAAAAAGCCCTCATGCGCAGGGCCGAAGGACTGTTCACACCCGTTCACGCCCCCTCAACGACACCTCTGACCTGCATAAATACTTCGGGACCTAAGGCCCCTGTGCGCTTGTGAAAACTTTCACAAGAATTTCTGGCGAAGTGCGCCCTACCGCGCTCCTCCCCCAGCGAGCACAATCACCGTGACGAGTCGCGTCGACCGTGAGGGAGGGAGCGCGTGCGCAGTCAGGTGCGCGTCGCGGACGGACGGAATCTGACGGTGGAGCGCTGGGGCGACCCGGACGGCAAACCCGTTTTCCTGCTCCACGGAATGCCCGGCAGCCGGCTGGGCCCCGCCCCCCGGGGCATGGTCCTCTACCAGCGCCGAATGCAGCTCATCGCCTACGACCGGCCCGGCTACGGGGGCTCCGACCGCCATCCGGGCCGCACCGTCGCCGACGTGGCCGCCGAGGTGGCCGCCATCGCCGACTCCCTGGGCCTGGACACCTTCGCCGTGGCCGGCCGCTCCGGCGGCGCCCCCGGCGCGCTGGCCTGCGCCGCCCTGCTCCCCGACCGGGTCACCCGGACCGCCGCACTGGTCTCCCTGGCCCCCCGGGACGCGGAGAACCTGGACTGGTGGGGGGGGAGGGGGGCCGGGCAAACCCGCGGGACGAGCGCGCCCCGCCGCGCCCCCCCGGGGCGCCGCCCCCCCCGGGGGCCGGACCCGTTTCCGCGCGCGTCAGAGCCGGTGCACGTGATGCGGGGCGAAGGCCAGCGGGTGGCGCCCGGCGGCCAGGATCCGCAGACCGGGGGCCGCGGCGAGCAGTTCGCGCAGCCAGTCCATTGCTTCGGCCGCGAGGTGTTCGCAGCCGTCGAGGACGAGCAGCATGTCGCGCTCCGCCAGCCACGACGCGGCGTTCGGCGTCCCGTACGGCAGGAACGGCATGCCCGGTACGCAGCCCAGGGCGGCGGTCAGGTCGCGTACTCCGAAGCGCCGGTCCATGGACACCACGGCCACTCCGTCGTAGAAATTGGACGAGAGCCGCTGCCCGATCTCCCGCACCAGCAGACTCCGCGGCTCGCGGAACCGTCCGGTGACGGTCAGCACTTTGCCCCGCCGCACGGCGGTGAAGAGACGGGACAGCTCCGCGGAGGTCGCCGGGAACGTACTACCGGCGCCTCTGGATTCCCTCATCGGCACGATGCCCCCCTGCATACGTGACCAGCTGCGGCAAGAGGGTTGGTTCAAGCCGCATGCAGTTGATTATGCGCCAGTTCTATCGGATGGCCAGGGGAATTCCCTATTCCGGTGAAAAGCCCGTGGCGCCCGGTGATCGCAGGAGATGTACACCCGACGCGGCTTTGTCCATTCCCGGGCACCGCCCCTCGGTGAACAGTTGTCCGGGAGCCGGGAATCCGCTGTACTGCTGCCGTGCGGCCCGATGTACGGGCATGGCGCGGGCATATTCGGGGGAGGGGTCAGGATGAGCGCGGACCGGCGTCGGGCAAGGCGGGGCGCGAGACCCGCGTCGCACCGTCGCCGTGCGGGCCTCCGGCGTCGGAGGCCCCTGCTGAGCCTGATCCTGTCCGCCTTCCTCCTCGTGGGCGTCTGCGCCGCGACGGGCATCGCCTGGGAGCCCCGTACCGTCGCGGACGCACGGGCCCGCTCGGGACCCGGCCCGGCCGACACCCTGCCCGAAACACCCGGCGACAGCCCCGCGCCCACCGCCACCGGCCCGGCCACCACCGGCCCGGGCGCCACCGCCCCGCAGAGCCCGGGCGGGCAGACCCCGGACCCGAAGGCCCAGGGGGGCGGTACGGACACCGGAGCGCGCCCCACCGGAGCCCTGCCCTTCGACCTGCCGCAGCCGGCCGCCCTGCGCTCCGGCGCCGCCGGCAAGAAGCTGGTCTTCGCCCACTACTTCACCCCGTACCCGCTCTCCCTGGACAACGCGAACGCCGACGTCGACTACTACACCCGCAACTACCTGAAGCAGGACGGCGAGAACGGCAAGCACGAGCGCTACGGCGGCCTGCTGCGCGACCGGCCGCCGCCCGTCCCGCCCAAGGCCGGCGACTGGGAGCTCGCCAACCTCCGCCAGGAGGTCCGCACGGCCCGCGCCGCCGGCCTCGACGGATTCACCCTCGACCTGCTCTCCCTCTCCGGGAAGAACCGCGAACGCTGCAACCTCCTGATGCAAGCGGCCCGTTCGGTGGACCCGGACTTCAAGGTCATGCTGATGCCGGACATGACCTCCCTGGGCACCGACGACCCGGCCGTGCTCGCCGACCTCCTCGCGGAACTCGGCAGGGCCCCGGCCGCCCACCGGCTCCCCGACGGGCGCCTGGTCGTCTCGCCGTTCAAGGCGGAGGAGAAGAGCGCCGCCTGGTGGACCCGGGTCATGGACGTCCTGAAGTCCCGGCACGGCATCCGTACCGCCTTCGTCCCGCTCTTCCTCGACTTCGGCGCGCACCACGGGGAGTTCGAGCCCATCAGCTACGGATTCTCCGAGTGGGGCAGCCGCAGCTACGTCGGCCAGGAGGGCTCCACGCGCGACGTACGGCGGGCCCACGCCGCGGGCAAGATCTGGATGCAGCCCGTATCCGTCCAGGACGCCCGCCCCAACCAGGGCATCTACGACGAGGCGGGCAACACCGCGACCCTGCGCGCCACATGGAACCGCGCCATCGAGGACGGGGCCGACTGGGTCCAGCTCACCACCTGGAACGACTACAGCGAGGGAAGCCAGTTCGCGCCCTCCCTGCACAACGGCCACGCCTACCTGGACCTTTCCTCGTACTACCTCACCCGGTTCAAGACGGGCGGCTGGCCGAAGATCGTCCGGGACACGCTGTACCTGAGCTCGCGCACCCAGTTCGCCGCGGCCGACCCGAGCGGCGGCCAGTCCCTCGTGATGTCGCTGCGGGGCGGCAGCGCCCCGGCCCGGGACACGGTGGAGGTGCTGAGCTTCCTGACCGCGCCCGCGAGCATCCGTACGGCCGTGGGGGCGGCCGAGGACGCGCACGCGGCCCCGGCCGGGGTCCACTCCGAACTGCTTCCCTTGCGTCCGGGCGCCGGCTCCGCGGCCGTGGTGCGGGACGGCAGGGCCGGAGCCCGCGTGGAGCTGCCGTACCGGGTGGACCGCACGGTGGAGGTGCAGGACCTCCAGTACCACGCCGCCAGCAGCGGCCGGAACTGAGCCCGGCCGCGCCCTCCGGCGGCCCGGTCGCTCCCTTCCCGATCCCGCCCGGCCCGTGCGGAGGCGAACTCCGGCTGGTCCAGGAGGCGGAGCCGGCTGCCGTCGCTCTGCCGCCGGACCACCTGGGCGCGGGCGCCCGCGCCGTCGCCCGGCGGTGTGGAGGTCAGCGCGATCCCGTCGCTGACCAGCGTCGGCAGCGGTGGCTCGGGCTCGAACCGGGGTCGCCGCTCCAGGACCTGCTGCCACAGGACCCGGATGGCCTCCCGCCCCACCGTCAGCTCACCGGGCGGGAAGGCCAT
Organism: Streptomyces sp. NPDC006450; assembly: GCF_040612195.1. Lineage (NCBI taxonomy): Bacteria > Bacillati > Actinomycetota > Actinomycetes > Kitasatosporales > Streptomycetaceae > Streptomyces > Streptomyces sp. NPDC006450. Next base: position 13,502 of record NZ_JBEXPT010000124.1, read on the forward strand.
CACGGCGTCCTCCTCGTAGAGGGCGGCGACCCCGGCCGCGTCAGCAGCTCGAATACTTCGTCGCGGTCGCCGAAGAACAGAAATCTGGCGCGACACCCGCGGCCCCGCCGTACGGGAGCTGCTCCTGCGGTGCCGCCGCGCCTTCGCGCCCGCGATGGCCGGAGGAGGGGCTGTCGCTCCGGGGGGCGGCGGGGCATGATCGGGCCGACAGCCGCGCCGCACCCACGGAGGTCCCACGTGACCCAGCCCGCCGAGCCGACCGACCGCACCGACCGAACCGACCCCGTCGGCCCCGCCGGCGCCGCCGGGCCGGCCGGGGCCGCCTCACGCAGCGGGTCCCCACGCCGCCCCGCCGAATTCCCGGGCGGGCGGGAGCTGTTCCGCCTCTCCGACGACATCGGCCACCTGAACCACGGGTCGTTCGGAGCGGTGCCGATCCCCGTCCAGGAAGCCCAGGCCGCCCTCCGGGCCCAGGCCCACGCCGACCCCGACACCTTCTTCATCGGCGCCCCCGACCGGCTCGTCGAAGCCCGGACCCGGATCGCCGCCCGGCTCGGCGCCGACCCGGACGGGCTCGCCTTCGTCTCCAACGCCACCGAGGCCGCCAACGTGGCCCTCGACGCCGTGGAGTTCGCCCCCGGTGACGAGATCCTGGTCACCGACCACGGCTACGGCACGGTCGTCGCGGCCGCCGCCCGGCGCGCCCCGCTCACCACCGTTGCCCTGGGCACCGACCTCCCCGACGAGGACGCCGTACGGGAAACCGTGCTGGCCGGGATCACCCCGCGCACCCGGGTCGCCGTACTCGACCACATCAGCTCGCCCACCGCCCGGATCATCGCCTCGCCCCGGCTGCTCGCCGAACTCGCCGAGCGGGGCATCACCACCATCGTGGACGGCGCCCACGCGCCCGGCATGATCCCCGACCCCCTGGGCGGAGGCGCCGACTTCTGGTTCGGCAACCTCCACAAATGGGCCTACGCCCCGTCCGGCACCGCGATGCTGTCCGTCGCCCCGCACCACCGCGACCGCATCCGGCCGCCGGTGCCCTCCTGGGAGGCGCACCACGGCTTCCCGCGCTCCGTGGAGAACCGGGCCACCTACGACTACACCGGCTGGCTCGCCGCCCCGGACGGGCTCGACCTGCTGGAGGAGCTCGACGCCGCGAAGGTGCGGGCCCACAACAGCGCGCTGGCCGGCTACGGCGCGGCCCTGCTCGCAGAGATCCCCGGACTGGTCGCGCTCCCGCACACCGAGGGCCTCGCCCTGCGCACGCTGCGGCTGCCGCCCGGGGTGGCCGAGACCCCGGACGCCGCCCGCGACCTGCGCGAGCGGATCGCCGCCGAGCAGCGGATCCGGGTGCTGATCTGGCCCTGGCCGGGCGGCGGCGGGATCCGGGTGAGCGGACAGATCTACAACCGGGCCGAGGAGTACGAACGGCTCGCCGAGGTCCTGCCCGCCTACCTCCCCTAACGGCAGGACGCGGCAGGCCACGGCAGGAACCGGAGGGAAGCGGAAGGACTCAGCCGCGCCGGAGCAGGTACGTGTCCATGATCCAGCCCTTGCGGGCCCGGGCCTCGGTGCGCAGCTCCTCGATCCGGCCGGCGACCTCCGCCAGCTTCCCCGAGACCAGGATCTCGTCGGGGGTGCCGACGTACGCACCCCAGTAGATGGTGAGGTCCTGGTCGAGGTGGGCGGTGAAGGCGTGCCGGGCGTCCAGCATCACCACCACGTCGTCCACATCGGCCGGCCAGCCCTCCGCGAGCCGGCGCCCGGTGGTGATCTGGACCGGACGGCCCACCCGGTTCAGGGTGGTGCGGTGGCGGGCCAGCAGCGAGGAGATGCTGCTGATGCCGGGCACCACCTCGTGCTCGAAGGCGACCCGGCCCTTCTCCAGCACCTCGTCGAGGATCGCGAGCGTGGAATCGTAGAGCGAGGGGTCGCCCCACACCAGGAACGCGCCCGTCTCGCCCTCCGCCAGGTCCTCGGCGATGAACCGCTCGAAGAGCTCGGCCCGCGCACTGCGCCAGCCGTCCACCGTGGGGGTGTAGTCGGAGGGCGTCCGGTCGCGGTCGGGATCGCGGCCCTCCACCAGCCGGTGTCCGGGGCGGGCGTGCGCGTCGAGCATCGCGCGCCGCAGCCCGGTCAGATCCGCTTTCTCCTCGCCCTTCTCCAGGATGAGGAATGCGTCCGCCGCGCCGATCGCCTTGACCGCCTGGAGGGTCAGGTGGTCCGGGTCGCCCGCGCCTATACCGATCACTGAGAACTTCTTCACCGGGCTATTCTGCCCGTCATGCGCGCCGCCCTGTTCGTCACCTGCGTCAACGACGCGCTCTACCCGCGCACGGGCATCGCCGTCGTCCGCCTCCTGGAGCGGCTCGGGGTCACCGTGGACTTCCCCGCCGCACAGAGCTGCTGCGGGCAGCCGCAGTACAACACCGGCTACCGGCGCGAGGCCGAACCACTGGTCCGGCGTACCGCCGAGGCCTTCGCCGGCCACGCGTACGTGGTCACCCCCTCGGGTTCCTGCGCCGCCATGATCCGCGCCCACTACCCCCGGATCGGGCGCGCGGCCGAGGCCGAGGGCCGGGGAACCGCCCTGGCCGCGCTGGCCGAAGACCTCGTACCGCGCGTGTACGAGCTCACCGAGTTCCTGGTCGACGTCCTCGGGGTGACGGACGTCGGCGCGTACTTCCCGCACACCGTCACCTACCACCCCTCCTGCCACGGCCTGCGGGGACTCGGACTAGGGGACCGGCCCCGGCGGCTGCTGGCCGCCGTACGCGGTCTGGAACTGCGCGAACTGCCCGGCGCCGAGGAATGCTGCGGCTTCGGCGGCACCTTCGCCGTCAAGAACCCCGACGTATCGGCCGCGATGGGCACCGACAAGACGGCCCGGGCGCTCTCCACGGGCGCAGAGGTGCTGTGCGGCGCCGACAACTCCTGCCTCGCCCACCTGGACGGCATCCTGCGCCGCCAGGGCGCCCCGCTGCGGGCCCTGCACCTCGCCGAGATCCTGGCCGCGACGGAAGAGGAGCCACTCGTATGACGGGCACCCATCTGGGCATGCCGGCCTTCCCCGACGCGGCCCGCGAGGCCGTACGGGACGAGGTGCTGCGGGCCAACCTCCGCCACGCCACCCACACGATCCGCGACAAGCGGGCGCGGGCCGTCGCCGAACTGGAGGACTGGGACCGGCTGCGCGCGGTCGGCAAGGCGGTCAAGGACCACACGCTGGCGCACCTCGACCGCTACCTGCTCCAGCTGGAGGCCTCCGTCACCGCCGCGGGCGGCACCGTCCACTGGGCGGCCGACGCCGACGAGGCCAACCGCATCGTGACCGAACTGGTCCGGGCCACCGGGGAAAGGGAAGTCGTCAAGGTCAAATCCATGGCCACCCAGGAGATCGGCCTGAACGAGGCCCTGGAGGCGGCCGGTATCGCCGCGTACGAGACCGACCTCGCCGAGCTCATCGTCCAGCTCGGCCACGACCGGCCCTCCCACATCCTGGTCCCGGCCATCCACCGCAACCGCGGCGAGATCCGCGACATCTTCGCCGCGGAGATGGGCGGATGGGGCCGACCGGCCCCCGAGGCACTGGGCGACGACCCGCGCGAGCTCGCCGAAGCGGCCCGGCTGCACCTGCGCGAGAAGTTCCTGCGGGCCAAAGTCGCCGTGTCCGGCGCCAACTTCATGGTCGCCGAGACCGGCACCCTCGTCGTCTTCGAGTCCGAGGGCAACGGCCGGATGTGCCTGACCCTGCCCGAGACCCTGATCTCCGTGGTCGGCATCGAGAAGGTGGTCCCCACCTTCCGCGACCTGGAGATCTTCCTCCAGACCCTGCCCCGCTCCTCGACCGCCGAGCGGATGAACCCGTACACGACCATGTGGACCGGACTGGGGCCGTCGAAAGGGGCCGACGGCGACGGCCCCTCCGCCTTCCACCTCGTCCTCCTCGACAACGGCCGCACCGACACCCTCGCCGACGAGGTGGGCCGCCAGGCCCTGCGCTGCATCCGCTGCTCCGCCTGCCTCAACGTCTGCCCGGTCTACGAGCGCGCCGGCGGACACGCCTACGGCTCCGTCTACCCCGGCCCGATCGGAGCCATCCTCAGCCCCCAGCTCCGGGGCACCGGCAGCGAGATCGACGCCACCCTGCCCTACGCCTCCACCCTGTGCGGGGCCTGCTACGAGGTCTGCCCGGTCGCCATCGACATCCCCGAGGTACTGGTCCACCTCCGCGAACGCGTCGTCCAGGGCGGCCCGGTGACCCGCGAGGGCATCCGGGTCCGCATCCGCCCCGCCGACGGCCACACCGCCGAACGGGCCGCGATGCGGGCCGCCCGGCTCCTCCTGAACCACGCCGACTGGCCTGTCGCGCTGCGCGCGGGGGAGCGGCTGCTGGCCCGCGCCCGGCGGCTGCGACCGCGCCGGCTGCCGGGGCCCGGGCGGGCCTGGACCGACAGCCGGGAGCTGCCGGAGCTCCCGGAGCGCCCGTTCCGCGACTGGTGGGCCCAGCGGGAGAAGACGCAGCACGAGAAGGCGCAGGATGAGAAGGCGCAGCACGAGAAGGCGGCACGCGCGGAGGAGGCACGCCCATGAGCGCCAAGGACCTCATCCTGGCCCGCATCCGCCGGGCCCTGCCCGAGCCGCGCCCGGACATCGAGATCCCCCGGGACTACCTCCCGGTCCACGGAGCCCGCACCCCGGCCGAGAGCGTCGACCTGCTCGCCGCGAACCTCGCGGAGTACCGCGCCACGGTCCACCGGGTCGACGAGGACGGCATTGCCCTGCTGCTGGCGCGGCTCCTGGCCGAGCGGGGTTCGCGGTCGGTCCTCGTACCGCCCGGGCTGCCCCCGTCCTGGACGGCGGCAGCCGACACGACCCGGATCCACGACCGCGCCGGGGCGACCCCGGGCGAACTGGACGCGGTGGACAGCGTGGTGACCGGCTGCGCCCTGGCGATCGCCGAAACCGGGACGCTCGTCCTGGACGGCGGACCCGCGCAGGGGCGGCGCCGGATCACGCTGATCCCGGACCACCACATCTGCGTGGTCCGCGTCCCCGGCCAGGTGGTGGACTCGGTCCCGCGAGCCCTGCCGCTGCTGGATCCCACCCGGCCGCTGACCTGGATCTCGGGCCCCTCCGCCACCAGTGACATCGAGCTGGACCGGGTGGAGGGGGTGCACGGCCCCCGCACCCTGGAGGTCGTACTCCTCGGAGCACAATGAGTGCCATGTCCGCACACATCGCCCTCACCGCCCTCGTCGTCCACGACTACGACGAGGCCATCGACTTCTACACGCGAGCGGTCGGCTTCGACCTCGTCGAGGACACCCCGCGCCCGGACGGATCCCGCTGGGTCGTGGTCCGCCCGCAGGGCGCCGCGGAGTCGGCCCTGCTCCTGGCCCTGGCGAAGAACGACGACCAGCGCTCCCGGGTCGGCGACCAGACGGGCGGCCGGGTCGGCTTCTTCCTCTACACCGACGAATTCGCCGCCGACCACGCGCGGATGACCGCCGAGGGAGTCCGCTTCCTGGAGGAGCCGCGGCACGAGACGTACGGCTCGGTCGCCGTCTTCCAGGACCTCTACGGCAACCGCTGGGACCTCCTCCAGCCGGCGTAGCCCCGGCCGGGCCGTCGAGGCGTACCTCCCGTGGCGGCGCGGGCCCGTCCCGATCATCACCGTGGCCGAGTTCCTGGCCCGCCGCGAGGCCGTCGAGCGCGTCATGGTCGTCCGCCAGAGCGGCGAGCGCA